>JBAXCT010000155.1:0-5604 GCA_037141375.1 Chthoniobacterales bacterium
GCTACGGACTGCATGACATGGCGGGCAATGTGTGGAACTGGTGCAGCGATTTGTATCGGGCGGACACATTTGCCGAGCGAGCCTCGGACCAGAAAGCCTGCTGCGACCCGCGGGGCCCTCTTACGGCGGACGGAGAAACACCCATCTCTGGCGATCCCTCACCCCCAAGCGTGCCGGGTGCGGAACGACGCGTGACCAAGGGAGGCTCCTTCCTCTGCGCCCCCTCGTATTGCGAGAGCTACCGCCCGAGCGCACGCCGTGGCACCCCGCCGGATACAGGCAGCAGCCACGTGGGCTTCCGCTGCGCGAAAGACACGCCCTGAGCCGTTCCACCAAAACAAGAAGAAGGCGGCCGGGATAACCCAACCGCCTTCTTTGAGACTTTTACGAGACTAGCTCGCCGAACCCTGTTCGGTCTTTTCCTTGCTGTCTTTGTCTTTCTTGCTGTCCTTGTCCTTACAGGAATCTCCACAGGTGTCACTTGCGAAGGATGAGGCGGCAATGGCGGCCATGGAGATGGCCGTAACAGCGATGGTCAGTAGTAGTTTCATCAAGGTCTATAAGACTCCCACACAGGGGCAGATGTTCAAACTAATTCATAGGCTCAGAAAAAAATCTAGGCGCGGGGCCCTGCCGGGTGGCGGCCTCCGAGTTCCGGCCAGAGCGTGACAGCAGCCTCACGATGCATCTTCGGCCGCGGACCGGACCAAGGAGCCGGGACGGCGCAAAGCTCAGAGGCGAGGTAATAAGCCGCATTATGATAATTTACACGCAACCAGCAGAAAGTTTGCCACGCCTCGTCACGGGCACTTTTCAGCGGGAACCCGTTCGACTCCAAAAAATGCATCGCCCAGTCCCACTCCTCCCGGGTGATACCGGGATCAGGAGTTGGTTTGCCGTGATGATCGGGCGAGAGAATCTCGGCTTCGATATCCCATGTGCCGAGCGGTTCAGAACCATGGATCGATGCCAACCGCTCCATTTGGCTGCGCCTGAGCATTTGCAGTGTCTCGGACCCCTCGGCGATAATCCGGACGAGCGCGAGATCCGGCGCGCCCTGTCCGGCAGCGATGCGGATGGCAGCCGCGTCGAGAATCGCAAGGATGGACAGCACCCAATGCCGCCGCGGAAGCGGCGAACGAAAGTGGTTCAAGATCGAATAAATATAATGGCTCACCCGGAGGTTGCACATCCAGGTGATCCACTTTTCCAGATCCCTCGGCTCACCCAAGCCGCCGCCGGTGCGGATGGCTCGCACCAACATCTCGGGGCCCCAAGGGGGTTCCCCCGTGAGCAGCGCCAGTTCGGTGATGCCTGTTTCCCGGAATGTATAGGCCGCATAAAGAGTGAGCAGAAACCCAATAAAAACGGAGATCACCGTGCTGCCCATGAAAGCGGCAACAATCATCACTGCCATGCCCCACAGTCCGTGAGCCTCGTCGAACCCAAGTGTTGTCATGCTTGAGCCAGCGCGCGCCAGAGCGTGCGAAAACGAAAGACCGCCGATTCCGTAAAAAATGCACCCGAACGAGGCGACAAAAATACCGAGGAACATCCCCAAAAAAAAGAGGACGGTGACCGGGCCCTGCACCGCCAGCACGCGATCCAGCTCTGCATAAGTCCTGCACCTCCGGGCGAAAACATCGAAGATAGCCCGGGTGGTATGCGCGACGAGGCGGACCAAAGGCGGATAGGTCGGGCGGGGCACCAGCATCACCACGACAGCCGAACGGAGCGCCGACCAAAGGAGCCAAACTCCCGCGACCAGCGAGACAGCGCGCGCAACCCAAGAAGCCCAATCTCCGGAAGCGCCCGCCGGAAGAAGGATGGAAACGTCCACAGGAAATCCTCCTAGACGTCAGCGGCTTCCAATTCGCCAGCCGGATTGTCCGCCGCCATGGACGGGGCTGTGGACGTGGCAAATTTTCCTGTCGAGTCGACAAATTTGACGCTGACCAGCTTGCTGACTCCCTGCTCTTCCATCGTGACTCCATAAAGCGCATCCGCCTTGGAAATCGTGCGCTTGTTGTGGGTGATGACAAGGAACTGGCTCTGCTGCACAAACCGGTCAAGCATGGCGAGGAACCTATTGATATTCGACTCGTCCAGCGGCGCATCCATTTCATCGAGGATGCAGAACGGGCTGGGCTTCACCATGTAGATGGCGAACAAAAGGGCCACCGCGGTCATGGTGCGTTCGCCGCCGGAGAGCAGCGAGACGCTTTGCAGTTGCTTGCCGGGCGGCTTGGCCGTGATCTCGATCCCGCTCTCCAGCGGATCGGCCTCATCCATCAGCACGAGATCGGACTTCCCTCCGCCGAAGAGCTCCCTGAAGGTATCGCGGAAATTATCCCGTATTTTCCCGAATGTCTCCGCAAACAACGTCGTCGTGGTGGCATTGATCTTCTTGATGACCTCCAGCAGTTCCGCTTTCGAATTCGTTAGGTCGGCAAACTGCTCGTCCAAGAATTTTTGGCGGTCGAGCAGGTCGTCGAATTCCTGGATAGCGTCAATATTGACCGGACCCATCGAGTCCAACTTGTCGCGCAGTTCAGCGACAAAGATTTCGATCTCGCTCCAGTCCAGTTCCGCTTCGGGACTTTCCGTGGAAACCTCCACCGTTTCGGCGACATCGGCCGACGCCTCGTCCGTTACCGCCTCGGTGATCTCGCCATCGACTTCGCCGCTCGATTGCTCCGGGCGCGCTTTGCGGCGTTTGCGCTGCTCGCGAACGGCGCAGTGCAACGCGTAGCTGTCGAGTTGGATCTCGGCCAGTTCGACATGATGGCGACGGCGGATGTCCTCCTCCAAATTTTCCACCTTGAGCCGGAGTTCCGCAGCCTGCACCTCCAGCTTGCCGCGCTGGTCCTGCATCTCCCCATGCTCGCGGCGCTTCGTCCGCAACACCTCATCAGCTTTGTGCACTTCGGCCTGCAAGCCGGCGCGCTCGTTTTGCAGCGAATCCAAATTGACCTGTCGCTCGGTTAGCGTCGTCTGCAGACCTGTCGCTTCCCCGGACAGCTGCTGCGTCTGCTCCTCCACGGTGCGGACACGCTCGAGGGCCGAGGATTTTTCGCTCTCCCGTTGCCGCGCTGTCTCCTCGAGTTCCTCAATGCGGCTGATCATGGGGGCCCGCTGGGCCTGCAGGCTCTCCTCCAACTGCCGAGCCGCGGCGACTTGAACTCGAAGCTCGTTGAACTGTTCTCCTGCTGCCTCGACCTCCCCCGCTTCTCGCTCCGCCTCCTCCATGGCGGCGGCGGATCGTGCCGAGGCATCCTCCGCCTGCTTCCGGCACTCGGCGACCCGAGCGGAAATTTCCTCGGACCGTTGCTTGGCTCCGGCCAGTTCCTGGGCAGCGCGATCCTGCTCGCGCCCGAGGGCGCCGGCGCGGCTGTCCGCGTCCTGCAACTCTTTCTCCAGCAAGCTATGATTCGCGCGCAATCCAGCCAGTTCATTCTGCTTGCCGCGCAAATTGATGCGCGCGGATTCGACGGTCTCCTTATGGCGATCCCGCGAGGAGAGCGCAGCCATCCGGGCGGCCTCATGCCGGACCTGATCGGCTTGGACCACGGCGAGTTGGCTGCCCAGCGAGACAATCTCGTCGCGCCTCTGCAGTGCAGACGTGCTTCCCTCGCCTGCCCGGCCTCCGGTCACAATTCCCGACGCGTCGATCAGTTCGCCGTGCTGCGTCGCGAAGGAGACGTCAGGATATCGCGCGCGCAACTCCGCGGCCTGCTCCAAGTTCGTCGCGAGCGCGACGCCCTGCAGGACGCCGCGAACGAGGCGATGCAGTTCATCACCGTCACAACGCACGCGGTCAGCCGCCCATCCCAGCGATCCCTCCGGGGCCACGCCGGGCTCCGGCCCATGGCTTCCGTTGGGGACAACCACGCTCGCGCGGCCGAGCTTGTGGTCGTAAAGAGATTGGAGGACTTCGCGCGCTGTGGTTTTGTCCGTGAGAACAATGGCGTCACCGCGCGCACCGAGGGCGGCCTCGATTGCCGGAAGGAAACCGGATTCGACCCGCAGGAGACTGCCCAGCATCCCGCGCACGGCGGGCTTGAAGTGGTCGGGACGATCAAGTCCTCGCAGGACCGCCTGTGCGCCCGGCGCGGCGCCCTCGCCCTCAAGGTTGAGCTGCTCGAGAACTTCGAGGCGGGACTGGATCTGTGCGACCGAGCGCTGGGCTGCCGAGAGCTCCTGCTCCAGGCGCTGCCGCTCCAGTTCCCCGCCCTCGAGGGCGGCTTCGGCGGCATCGAGCGCGGTCTCCGCCGCGTGCAGGGCTTCAGCACCCGATGCGACCTGCGCTGCGGTTTCCTCGAGGCGCTGGCGCGCACCCGACTGCCGTTCAAAAAGTTGGCGCCCCTCGGCCTCAAGCCCCTCGATGCGCTGCTGGGAAGCATCGCGGCGAGCCTCGAGCCCGGCCAGCTCCCCCTGCAAGCGCAGCGACTCGTTTTCCGCCTTGCTGATTTCAGCGCGCAAGGCTTCAAGCGACTGCCTCGACGATTCGCGGCGCCCCGCGCTCTCGCGCAAACGGGCCTGAAGCGCATCCAACGCGGCCGCGCGCTGGGTGAGTTCCGCCGCCACTTTGATCACCTGCTCGTCGGTGCGGCCCATTTCTTCGCGCTGCACGCGCTGACGTTCCCGTGCCGCCACGATCTCCGCCTCGCAGCGCGCGATAGTCTCGCGCAACTGCGCGCAGGTCTCCTCGTTGTGCGAGGCGCGACTCTGCGCCTGCACCATGCGGTCGCGCAGGGATTGCATCGATTGGCGCGAGGCCTCGACCTGCAGTTCGAGTTCAGTCAGACGTTCGCGGTGTCCGGCCACGGCACGCTCTCCCTCCTCGAGGGCCTCCGCGGTCTCGTTCCAGCGCGATTCGAGGGAGCCGAGCTTGTTGGCGATCTCCTCGCGCGCGCCGGCCAGACCGTCGTGCTGTCGGCGGACAAAATTGAGTTCCATCACCTTGAGGTCGCTCGAAAGGGCTTGGTAGCGACGCGCTTTGCCGGCCTGACGTTGCAGCGAACCGATCTGGCGCTTCACCTCGCGCATGATGTCGTTGACGCGGACGAGATTCGCCTCAGCGTATTCGAGTTTGCGTAGCGCCTCCTTCTTCTGCGCCTTGAACTTCGTGATGCCGGCCGCTTCCTCGAACACGGCGCGGCGATCCTCGGGGCGGCTGCTTAAGATCAGGTCGATCTTCCCCTGCTCCATGATCGAGTAACTGCTGCGACCGATCCCCGTATCCATGAAAAGCTCGTGGATGTCGCGCAGGCGGCATGGCGCTTTGTTGAGCAGATACTCGCCCTTGCCGTCGCGAAAAATGCGCCGCGTCACACAAACCTCCTCCCAATCCGTGCCGAGATGCTCGGCGCAACCACCGAAGGTCAGCGAGACCTCGGCCATGCCGACGGCGGAACGCGAGTCGGTTCCGCTAAAAATGACATCGGCCATCTCCCCGCCACGCAGTGCTTTGGCCGACTGTTCGCCGAGGGCCCAGCGGATGGCGTCGAGAATGTTGGACTTGCCGCACCCATTCGGGCCGACGACCGAAGTGATGCCCTCGTGAAATTCGAGGTGCGTCTTGTTGACGAAAGATTTAAAACC
>JBAXCT010000156.1:0-5598 GCA_037141375.1 Chthoniobacterales bacterium
AAGGCGGGCTCGAGCCGACGAGAAAAATCCGGCCTTGAGCGTGGATAGGAAGCTCCTCGGCACCTCGAAGCGAGCGTCGCATCCAGCCCAGCCAGTCCCGGCGGTTGCTCCTCATGATCCGCCCCGCCAGGCCGACGCTTGCCGAAGTGCCATCCTTCGGCGGGCCGCCAGCGGTCAGGTCTTGTTCGGGCGACGCGCGGCGGCTTTCGCCGGCCTCTCGAGCGGCTCGACGAGGCCGCGGAGCTTCTCGTATTCAGGGTTCACGCACTTGTCGCCCCACTCGTAGAGCACCTGGAGGAGCCCGGCGTCGTCCTCAGGCTGCTGCCCCTTGTCGCCGGTCGTCGCAATCCAGTCGGCGAGGATCCTGCGGTGCCGTTCGAGCTCCGCCGCATGCGCGGGATCGGCCGCGAGGTTGTGGATCTCGTGCGGGTCGGCCTCGAGGTCGTAGAGTTCCTCGTCCGGCTTCGTGTCGCCGAAGAAGATCTTCTGCACGTCATTCATCGCTCCGGCGGCCATCATCTCGCGAAACCGGATCGAGACCGGCCAGGGATCTTTGTAGCTGGGCTGCATGTAGGGCCGGTCGGTGAGGTAGTTTCGCAGATACTTGTATTTCTTCGTGACGACGGCCCGAATCCGCTCGATCGTGTAGTCGCAGCGGTCACGGGCTGCGATCACGAACTCGCGGGGGACGTGGCCGGCGGCGAACAGGTCGCGGCCTTCCATGTGCCCGGGGATCGGCAGGCCGAGCAGCCCGAGCGTAGTTGGGGCGACGTCGATCGACGAGGCGAGTTCGTCGCGGACCACAGCCCGCGGGATGCCCGGCCCCGCCACGATGAGCGGCATGTTAATGCCCCCTTCGTAGAGAAACTGTTTGTGCCGGTGGAGGCCGTAGCCGTGGTCGGAGAAGAGGATCACGATCGTGCTGTCGGTGAGGCCGTCGCGATCGAGGGCGGCGAGGACTTCGCCCACTTGCGCGTCGGTCTTCACCAGGCAGTCATAGTGGTAGCCGATCTCTTCGCGGACCTCGGGGATGTCGGGGTAGTAGGGGGGCACCGGCACCTTCGCCCGATCCATCACCGGAGGCAGCTTTGTATGCCGGTTGCTGAGCCCCAGTTTGCCGCCGGCGAGTTGCACCTGGCCGAAGAACGGGCGACCCGCAGGGCGGCCCCGCCAGCAGTCGCCGGCCACGGTGTGCGGCGGCCCCCAGCCCGGGTCGTCGGGGCAGTAGTCGTAGAAGTCCTCATGCCGGAAGACGAAGTTGAAGTCGTCCTTGCTGCGGCCCTCGTTGAACGTGTAGACGCCATGCTCGCGGCAATACTGCGGCAGCGGCACGACACCAGCGGGCAGGTAGATCATGCCGATGCCATCGTGCTTCGTGCCCTTGGCGTTGTTGCGCGAACTGCGGTGGTGGTGCACGCCGTGGGTGGTCTGCATCGCGCCGAGCATCACGGCCGAGCGGGTCGCCGAGCAGACGCCGGAGGTCGTGTAAAAGCGGGTGAAGCGGGTGCCGCGGGCGGCGAGCGCGTCGATGTTCGGCGTCTCGATCAGCTTCTCGCCGTAGCAGGAGAACCAGCCGCTCACGTCCTCGAGGTAGATCCAGAGGACGTTGGGCCGCGGCTCCGTGGCCAGGGCGCCATCGCCGCAAAGAACGGTGCACGTCGCGACGAACAGCAGCGTTGGGAGGTGTCGGGAGATCGTCATGGTCGCGCCGAATGGTGGGTCGGCAAGTTCGCGGGTTGAGTCGAGCGTGGGCAAAAGTCTTATCTGAATGTACCCTCTGCGCGGGCGACCGTGGAAAACGCGGCGGCGGCGCGCGTTCTTGTTTTGGACGGAGGGGCTCCCGTTCCTCTCGCGGGTCTAGCACGCGGGGCTGAGGGCCGATCCCTTGGCAGGGCTACCCTGGTGATAGAGACTGGTTCCATTCATGGGGGCAGTTCAAGTTAACTCCGTGGATTGCTGGATTTGTTTTGGAAGATTTCAGGCAGTGAACAATGTCTCGGGGATAGACATGCGGCTCTGGTGCATTCAGTGGCTTCGGCGATCTCGGCCGGGCTGGTTGTGGATGATGGTCCTGCTGGCGCTTTTGCCGGTGAAGACACTGGGGGCCGCCGAACTGCTGACGCGCATTGCGGATGTCCGGCAGCAAACCGTCGAACCGTCGGACAAGCCCTGCCGAATCCGTGGAGTGGTCACCTTTCGGGCTGGTAATGGCAGTGTGACGATTCAGGACGACTCCGGTGGAATCTGGATCGACTTTCCCGAGACCCGCAAGCGCGGGATCTGGCGAGGAAAGGACTCGGTCGCCTATGAGTTGCGGGAGGGACAGGAAGTGGAAATCGTGGGCCGGAGCGCCACCGGCGGATATGCGCCGACGATCCTTCCCGAGACGGTGCAGATTCTCGGCGAGAAACCGCTGCCAACGCCTGCCACGATGATTCCCTCGCGATTTTTCAGTGGCACCGAGGATTGCCAACGTATCGAGGCCCGCGGCGTGGTGCAGCGGCTATCTTCCTGGTCGGGGGGATGGACCCTCTCCATCGACGCCAATCCAGGGCGATTCAGCGCTCGCGTGTCCAAGGAAGTGATCGGAAATCCAGCAGACCTTGTCGATTCCGAAGTCTGCCTTCGGGGAGTGGCATTGACCCGCTTCAACCTCCGGGGAGAGGCGACGGGAAGCTGGATGGTGACCCGGGTTCCGGGCGATCTGGTGGTTGAAAAACTGCCGCCGCCGCCTGATGCGGTGCCCCTGGTCAAACTCGATCGACTACTGCCGTTCCGTGCGGCCCCGATCGGCCCGCACCGGGTGCGGGTCGAGGGAACGGTGAGCTACTCGCTCCCGGGTAACTTCGTCTACCTCCAGGACCAAGGCGGCGCGGTTCAGGTGGAAACGGAGTCGGATTTGGAACTCAAGCCGGGAGACCGCGTCGAAGCGGCGGGATTTGTGGATATCAGTCGTTTCATCGGGACCCTCGGCGATGCCACAGTCCGCAAGATCGGAGTCGGCGACCCGCCTGTGGCGGTGAGGATCAGTCCCTCAGAGATTCTCGCGACTCATCGGGATGCCAGAGGTTCCCGCATGTTTCAGGATTATGACGGCCAGTTGATCCGCTGCCGCGCCGTCTTGCTCGCCGTGGAGTCCGACAAGGCCGAGAACACCAGCCGGATTCTCACTCTGGAGCAGACCAGGACCGCCGAGTATGACAATTACACGTTCCGCGCCCGGCTCCAGCATCCGGAAGCACCGTTTCTCGACTCCCTGAAGCCCGGAAGCGATTTGGAACTCACCGGACTCGTTCGGCTGGAGTTCGCCCCTGAGAAGCTGCACGACCCGAGCGGCCGATCGATCCCTGCGAGCCTGGGGCTGGTCCTGCGCGATCGCAACGACGTAGTCGTTCTCAAGGAACCGTCATGGTGGACCGCGCGGCACTCAAAGACCTTGCTGTCCGCAGCGCTGCTGACCTTGGCGGCGGCGGTGGCTTGGAACCTCCAGCTGAAAAGTCAGGTGCGGAAGAAAACCCAGGCGCTGCTGCGGGAAAAAAACGCCCGCCGGGACGCCGCGCTGGAATTCCGAACCACGATGCGTGAGCGCAATCGGCTGGCCGCCAACCTGCATGACACCCTGCCCCAGACGATGAGTGCGATCAGTCTCCAGTTGGATGCCACCGATTTCGCTCTCCGGCAGCGGGGAATTGATACCATGCCACCTTTGGAAATGGTGCGGACCATGGTCAATTTTGCCGACAAGGAACTGCGTAGCGCAGTGTGGGAGATGCGGAGTTTCTCGCTGCGGGGACGGAGTTTTTCGGAAGCGCTTCAGGACATGGCGCAGCGGACCGGCGGCGGGCATTCTGCAAGGATTTCGATGCATGTGGACGGCCCCTTCGAGGGCATTCCTGACTTCGTGTCTGGAAACCTGCTCTTGATCGTGCAGGAGGCGCTGCGCAATGCCCTGCAACACGCTCAGCCCACGAGCATCTCGGTGACCATTCGTACGAAAGCTCCCGGTGCACCGATTCATCTCGAGTTTGTCGACGACGGGACAGGTTTTGCCCCCGGCAGCCAGAAAGGCCCGGAACAAGGACACTTTGGCATCGTCGGAATGATGGAGCGCGCGGAGCGCCTCGGCGGCACGCTGTGGGTGGATAGCACCCCGGGAAAGGGGACCCGGATCGTGGCTCAGATCCGCCAGGATGCGAACGATCAGGATCTTGCCGACCGGGAGGTTTTGCCGGATACGACAATACCGCACTCCGTCGCCGAAAAATAACATGGATTCTCCTTTGCGGCCGGACTCATGCCTGTCTCCCTGCCACCATCAACCCGCATCCGTATCCTGTTGGTGGATGACCATCCCATGATGCGCGCGGGCCTCGCGAGCGCGCTATCCATGGATCCGGGCTTCGCCGAGGTCATGCAGGCCAATGACGGGGAATCCGCATTGGAGATGTGGCGGCAGCATCGACCGGACGTAACCCTGCTGGACATCAGCATGGGTGGGATGGACGGGATCGACACCTTGCGCCGCTTAGTCCGGGATTTTCCGGGGGCGCGAGTCCTGATGCTCACCACGTCTGAAGCCAGAGAAGATATTCACCACGCCCTGGATGCTGGTGCCCGCGGTTATGTCACCAAGAACATCAATGCGGCCGACCTCGTCAAAGCCATTCGCACGGTCCATGCGGGCGGGAGCTTTCTGAGCGAATCGGTGAAACGGAGTCTGGCCGACGAAGAGACAAGCGGCCGCCTCACCCTCCGTGAAATCGAGGTTCTCGAGCTCGTGCGCCAAGGGTTCACCAATGACGAGATCGGACGCTTGCTCGGCATCTCCGAACGAACCGCCAGGGCCCACATCAGCAGCATCAAGGAAAAACTGCATGCCTCCGACCGCGCCGCCGCGGTGGCCCGCGGTTTCGAAAGCGGGATTTTAAGAGTCTGATCCAGTTTATGCCGCTTACGACGTCGACGGATCCGCGGATTCCGCCGGACAGGTCACATCGCCAAGCCAGAGCCTTCGCCGCTTCGGCTGTTTCGCAGGCACTTTCAGCCCGTCCTGTCGCCAGATCCGCTCCGCCCGCTTGCGGTTCACCCACCAGCCTTCGGCCCGTAAAAGGACCGTAATCCGGCGGTAGCCGTACCAGCCGTACTCGCTTGCCATCCAGGCGATCCGCTTCACCAGTTGCGGCTCGTCATCAGCGACACACGCCTTGCGATGCTGTGTGTTCCTGGCCTGACCCAGCGCCCGACATGCCCGGCGTTTTCAAGTGGTGACTTTTAAGGGCGGCAGGTCGATTTTGGCACGACAGTGCCATTCGTGCCGGATCCTGTCTTTGCCGTTTACGACAATAGACGCATCTGCGGAATCCGCCAACACTGAGAGCGTTGGTCAGTGGTGGTCGATCACGAGCGGGGTGGGGAGAGCCGATCCAAGCAAATCTGCAGCTACAGGCCCGGCATCTCCCTCATTTTACTTTTCACTCGATCTACTCATTCACATCGCACGAGAACCCATGAAGACAAAAACGACGCTCAGCGCATTTCTGTTTCTCGCCGGGAGCTCGCTGCTCGCCGCTTCATCCCTGCACGCCGCCACGGTTTACT
>JBAXCT010000157.1:0-5557 GCA_037141375.1 Chthoniobacterales bacterium
GAGTTCGCGGTCGACCTCATACATGAAGGCCATGACGCGGTCCGGGATGAGGCCGAAGTAGTGGTCTTCGAATTCTTGGCCTTTCGGAGCGGGTGCGCCGAAAAGCGAGCGACCGGCCGAGAGAATATCGGGGCGCGCGTAATAGAACATCTTGTCGACGAGGAAATATTCCTGTTCGGGGCCGGCGGTGGCGGCGACGCGGGCGATTTCCTTGTGACCGAAGAGCTTGAGGATGCGGCGCGCCTGTTTATCCAAGGCCTGCATGGACTTGAGCAGCGGCGTCTTGGTATCGAGCGACTCGCCGGTCCAAGAAACGAACGAGGTCGGGATGCAGAGTGTCGTGCCGTTGGCATTCCCCATGAGGAACGCCGGGCTGGTCACATCCCATGCGGTGTAGCCGCGCGCGGTGTGCGTGGCACGGATTCCGCCGGAAGGAAAGGATGAGGCATCAGGCTCGCCCTGGATGAGCGTCTTGCCCTTGAACTTCGAGATATTGGTGCGGCCGTCGGTGCCGGGGTCATAGAACGAGTCATGCTTCTCGGCGGAGATTCCGGTGAGCGGATAAAAAACGTGCGCGAAGTGGGTGGCTCCATGACTCACCGCCCAGTTCTTCATCGCCTCGGCCACTTCGTCGGCAACGCCGTCAGGCAATTTTGTTCCCTCTTGGATCGTCGCGACGACGGCTTTGTAGGTCGCCGGCTTGAGGGTTTCCTTCATCACGGCGAGGCTGAAGGTGTTGGACCCGAATACAGTCTCCGGCGTCTCTTCGATGAAATTGACCGATGCGTCCTGCGATTTGCGGGCCGCGATAGCCGCCACGGCGGCGGAACGTGCTGACATATTGCTCATGATTGTTGGTGTTAGGGTTGGTATTTCTGCAACTGACTTGGATCCCGACCCGTATTTCGGATCGGAAGCTTCGAGAGCTTAGAGAAAAGCACGAAGCATGCCAAGCAACACGGCAAGTGCCCCAGTTGGAGCCGATCGCAAGAGGACGTCCTTCAGTCTGGCCGATTTGCGACAGATGGTCTTTGGATTGGCGTTTTTTGATCAGCCTAGCGGCATCGCACCGGGAAAACTGGGTTTGCCACGGTGGTCCGGAACGCCCGATAGGTAGCCGGCACTCCCACATTGCGATAGACTCGGTATGGGTAAGGGGAAACCACCCCGCAAGGATTCACCATCACCGGAGCCACCGGACAGTAGGTGCGCACGGGGACCATCACGGGAGCGTAACAACCGGCCGACCACGGTTGCCCATAGGAGACAACCTGCGGGCAATAGGTCGAGTAGGAGAGTTGCAAACCCGGGCTCGAGGCGTAGCGGACCGAGACACCCGGAGCGCAGGGTCGGCCAAAGTAGAACGCCTGGGCGGAGGCGGAGGACAAGCAGCACCCCGCCAAGATAAGCGCCAACAAGGTTGTTTTCATAATAGAGAGCAATGAAGTGCAGGAGCTGGCCATTTGCAAGGGGTACTTTGGCAA
The DNA here is from genome assembly GCA_037141375.1 of Chthoniobacterales bacterium. Lineage (GTDB taxonomy): Bacteria > Verrucomicrobiota > Verrucomicrobiia > Chthoniobacterales > JACTMZ01 > JACTMZ01. The sequence continues at coordinate 1,485 of JBAXCT010000157.1, forward strand.
GGTCGCGCGTGCCAAGCCTCTCGACGCCTGCCCGCCAGATGGTAGAGGTAGACGCTGTGCCGCCGCTCCGCTCCCACACCGTCGCCCTGTCCTCCGCGCAAGCCGAGACCCTGCGTGAAATTTTGCAAGGGCAAGGGTTCAAATTCGAACCGCGCCCCTACACGATATACTTCGCCCAAAAACCAGGGCTAACCGTTGCGGTCTACGAAAAAGGCCCGAAGGCCGTCGTGCAGGGCAAGGACACGCAATCGTTCATCGAGTTCACTCTCGAACCGGAGGTGCTGGGCGAGGCGCGGTTCGGCTACGAGGAACTGCACCACCCGGAGCGGTTCGCCCCGCACTTTGGCATCGACGAAAGCGGTAAGGGCGATTTCTTCGGACCACTCGTCATCGCCGGCGTTTACACCGACGCAACCATCGCGCGCGATCTGCTCGAAGCGGGTATTCGCGACAGCAAGTCGATCGGATCGGACGCACAGATCCGGAAGCTGGCCGATATCGTCCGCGCCACGCCCGGCCTGGTCAGTGAAACCATTGTGGTCTCGCCCGAGAAATACAACCCCCTCTACGAGAAGATCGGCAACCTCAACCGCCTGCTGGCCTGGGGCCACGCGCGCGTGATCGAAAATCTCTGCACCGCCAAGCCCGGTTGCCCCTCGGCGCTCTCCGACCAGTTCGCCAACCCGCAGGTGCTCGAGCGGGCCCTGATGGAAAAAGGGAAGCAGATCGAACTGCGCCAGCAAACCAAGGCAGAAAGCGATTACGCCGTGGCCGCCGCCTCGATCCTCGCCCGGGAAAAGTTCATCGACTGGCTGGCCAGTGCCGAAAAACAGTGGGGGATCAAATTCCCCAAGGGCGCCTCGGGCGCGGTGCTCGAAGCCGCCCGCACCCTCATCCAACAGCACGGCCCCGATGCCCTGCGCGGCACGGCCAAGTTGCATTTCAAAACCGCCCAGCAGGCAATGTCTTGATTCTCCCTCTAAAAACCGAAAACTAGGTGACCTTAGATTCCCAAAACTATGAAAATCCTGATTCCCCTCGTCGTGCTTGCCGCATCCAGCGCCGTCTTCGCCATGGAGACTGACAAACCAACCTCTTCACTCGAAGGATCCTCATGGATCGTCACAGGCCTCGCGGCAGCAGAACCACTGGCCGACCACCCTGTCAGGTTCCAGTTCGACGGAAAAGGGGGCATCTCCGGCGATGCGTCCTGCAATAGCTTCGGCGGCGAGTGCGCGGTTGAAGGTGACAAAATCACGATCAGCAAAGTCCGCTCGACGCGGCAGGCCTGCGACGAGCCGGTCATGGCGCAGGAGCACAACTTCCTCGTGCTGCTTGCTTCGACCGAGACTTGGACCATCACGCCGGCCGACGAACTTCTGCTCCGCGGGCCCGAGGGCGAAATCAAAGCCAAGCGCCAGCCCGCGGAACCGCAAAACTGAGGCCGTTTTTCCGTCAAGAAAACCGATGTTTGCGCTGGCCTGAAGGCTGCGTGGCAGGCAGAATTAACCACGTCCGAAGCACCCCGCGGACCCCAGCAAACTATCCGTCTTTTTACCCGTGTATACGCAGAACGAAAAAGTAGAACCCATCGATGTCGCGGAGGAGATGTCACGCTCCTTCCTCGACTACTCCATGTCCGTCATCATCTCCCGCGCGCTGCCCGATGCGCGGGACGGACTCAAGCCCGCACAGCGCCGCATCCTCTACGCGATGCACGATCTGCGACTCTTTCCCGGACGGCAGCAAATCAAGTGCGCGAAGATCTGCGGCGACACGAGCGGCAACTACCATCCGCACGGTGAAGCGGTCATCTATCCGACCCTCGTCCACATGGCGCAAAGCTGGGCCATGCGCGAAACCCTCGTCGACGGCCAGGGCAACTTCGGCTCGGTCGAAGGCGATCCTCCGGCCGCCATGCGTTATACTGAGGCGCGCCTCACCCATCTCGGCACCGCCCTCATGGCCGACATGGACAAATCGACCGTCGACTTCGTCCCCAACTACGACGAGCGCCTGACCGAGCCCGTTGTCTTCCCCGCCGCCTTCCCCAACCTGCTCGTCAACGGCGGAACCGGCATCGCTGTCGGCATGGCCACCAACATGCCGCCGCACAACCTCGGCGAGGTCATCGACGCCATCTGCGCGCAGATCGACCGACCTGACATCACGCTCGAAGGGCTGATGAAGTATGTGAAGGGTCCGGACTTCCCGACGGGCTGCCAGCTCTGCGGCGTGGCCGGCATCAAGCAGTATCTCGAAACCGGGCGCGGCTCGGTCAAGGTGCGCGGACGGGCCGGCGTCGAGGAACTCAAGGGCAACCGCGAGCAGATCGTCATCACCGAGATCCCCTACAACGTCAACCGCGCGACCTTCGTCGAGCGCGTGGCCGACCTCGTCAACCACAAGACCATCACCGATATCAGCGCGATCCGCGACGAGTCTGATGAGAACACCCGCGTGGTCATCGAGCTGAAGCGCGATGCCAACCCTCGGGTTGTCATCAATAATCTCTACAAGCACACCGCGCTGGAGAGTTCTTTCCCGATCACGATGCTGGCCATCGACCACGGCAAGCCGAAGCTGCTCTCGCTCAAGGAGGCCATCGCCTGCTACATCGAGCACCGCCGCGAAGTGGTCCTGCGCCGCACACGCCACCTGCTCGGCGAGGCCGAGGTCCGCGCTGAAAAGCTCGAGGCCTTCCTCATCGCGCTGGCCAACCTCGACGAGTTCATCCGCATCATCCGCGGATCGAAGAACCGCGAGGAAGCCAAAGTGAAGCTCCTCGCCTTCGAGTTCACCAAAAAACAGATCGAGAAGTTCGGAGTCAAGCTCCGCAGCGAGCAGCGCCTGACCAACGGCGAATACCTGCTCACCGAGCAGCAGGTCGACGACATCCTCGAACTGCGCCTCTACCAGTTGACCGGCATGGAGAGCGACAAGGTGCTCGGCGAATACGATGCACTCCTCTCCACCATCGAGGACCTCCTGGACATCATCGCCCGCGAGGAGCGCGTCCTCGACATCATCAAGGGCGAACTGCGGGAGATCAAAACGAAGTACGCCGGACCCCGCCTCACCGAGATCGTGCCCGACGAGGGCGAGATGAACATCGAGGATCTCATCACCAACGAGGGCTGCATCATCACCGTGACCCACCGCGGCTTCATCAAGCGCACCGCGGTCAGTGCCTACCGCGCGCAGAAACGCGGCGGCAAGGGCGTCATCGGCATGCAGACGCGCGAGGCGGCATCGGAGAGCGAGGAGGATGATTTCGTCGAACACCTCTTCACCGCCAGCACGCACGATTACCTTGTGTTCTTCACCAAGAAGGGCCGCTGCTACGTCGAGAAAGCCTACAACATCCCCGAGATGGGCCGCGCCGCCAAGGGCCGCTCCATCGCCAACCTCCTTGAATTCAAACCCGGCGAGGAAATCGCCGCCGTCATGCGCATCCAGTCCAAGAGCGGCGCAGGCAAGGACGAGACGTGGGACGAGAATCTCCATATTCTCTTCGCCACCAAGACCGGGATCATCAAGAAGACCAACCTCTCCGCCTACCGCAACATCCGCAAGGGTGGCATCATTGCCATCAACATCGAGGACGGAGATGAACTCATCGCCGCGCTCATGACCAACGGAGCCAATGAGATCGTGCTCATCACGCAGGACGGCATGAGCATCCGGTTCAGCGAGGAAGACATCCGCGACATGGGCCGCACCGCGACTGGTGTGTGGGGCATCCGCCCCTCCAAGGGTGACTGCGTCATCGGCGCCGCGCTCGTCGTGGCCGACACCACACTCCTGGTCGCCGGAGCCAACGGCGTGGGCAAACGCACCGAGTTCGACGAATACCGCCTGCAGGGACGCGGCGGCAAAGGGATCATCACCATGAAGGTGACGGACAAAACCGGCGAGGTTGTCAGCGCGCTCAGCGTTCGCGAGAACGACGAGATCATGCTCATCACATCGGGCGGACAAAGTGTGCGCACACGTGTTTCAGAAATCCGCATGACCGGACGCAATGCGCAAGGAGTCCGCCTCATCGGCTTGTCCGACGGCGAAAAGCTCCA
>JBAXCT010000158.1:0-5543 GCA_037141375.1 Chthoniobacterales bacterium
CCCTCGGAACCTTCTGCGATAGTCCATTTCCTTTTCAGGTTTGGTATTACTCTTCGCAAAGCCCCAACAATCCCTGCGCTACGCATGCTCCGCTCTTGTTCGGGGACTAACCAAGCAACATTTCCGGTCGTGGATAGCATGCTTCAGCGACGACTTGACTCATAACTTGACTAATGCTTGACTCATCCCCGTGCCCTACGAGCCCCAATTCAGCATTACGCCGCAGTTGCTCACGCTGGTCGAGCAAGCTGCAGCTTTGCGGGAGCGTATTCAAAGCGCCGCGGTGGAATTGTCATGGATCCCGGCTCTGCAGAAGGACACGCGCACGCGCAACAGCCACGCTTCCACTGCCATCGAGGGTAACCCGCTGACCCTCGAGCAGGTCCGCGCACTCGAGGAGGGGCGCGAGTTATCCGCCGTCGAGACGCGCCCGAAGCGCGAGATCCTCAACTATTTCGCCGGCCTCCGCTACATCGAGAAACACGCCAAAAAGAAGACACTGCGGCACGAAGACATCTTCAAATTGCACCGCTTGCTGGCCGGCAAAGTCATGGACCAAGGCGAGGCGGGACGTTACCGCACTATTCAAGTCCGCGTGGGCCGGCATTACCCGCCTGCCGCCGCCGATGTTTCCGGTCTGATGTTCGAGTTGCTCGAATGGTGGAACAAAAAAGCGCCCGAACTTTCGCCGGCGCTCAGTTCGTCCATCCTTCACTACCAATTCGAATGGATTCATCCGTTCGCCGATGGCAACGGACGCACCGGCCGTGCGCTCGCCCTTTGGGAGTTGTATCGCCGCGGTTTCGACAGCCATCACATCTTCTCCGTTGATGAATACTACTGGGAAGATCGCCCCGCCTATTACCGTGCTCTCGATGCCGTGCGCGATGACGGCGGGGACTTGACCGGATGGTTGGAATACTGTGCGCAAGGTCTCTGCCGGACGCTCGATAGGGTTTGGACTCGCGTGCAATCCTACCAAGTGAAATCAACCGGCAAACTTGTGCTGCGTCCCAGGCAGGAAAAGCTCCTGCACCTCTTGCGCGACCACGGCAGCATGGCGCCATCCGAGTTGTGGGCCGCGCTCCGCATCTCGAAGCAAGGAGCCATGGACCTTCTGCGTCCTTTGATCTCCGCGGGTCTGGTCGAAAAAATTGGCACAAAGAAAACCGGCCGCTACGCGCTCAAGAAATCGTGAACAAAAGCTAACAAAGCAAAGAAAGAGCTGCACTGCTTGTTGGTTGCTGCTTTTCCGCACTACAGCTTCTGCGTATCTAAAAGCGCGTGAAATTTCCTCTCTACAGCAGAGTTGCTCTGGCGGTTGATCTGCCGGGTGCCGGCTTGCGCCGCGGCGACGTGGCGACAACGGTGTAGTATTACGAAGGAGACGGCCCGGAAAACGGCTACGACCTCGAAGTCTTCAACGCCCTCGGCCATGCGGTGGCCGTGGTCAATGTTCTGGAGTCCCAACTCGAAGCCCTTCGCGACGACGAATTGCTCACTGTCCGCCAGCACGAACTCACCGCTTCCTGACTGAGCTGGTGAGACCCGCTGCGCATGGAAACGCGCGCTTTGGCCTCAAGTTGATCGTGCACGAGAGCTAAGCCGCCGGCACGCCCTCGAGGTGCACGAAGTCCATGGCCGGCGCTTTCGACCGCTTCGAGAGGTGCAGCATCTCGATGCCGACCACTTCGTTGGCCTCGTTGAAGTCGAGAACAACTCCCGGCGAAACCTCCTCGGACTCGATGATCTTCGAATCATCAAGCCGCAGGTAAAGCGCGTCAGCTTCTCTGTCTACATTCAGTCTCATAGGCGCTCCTTCATGGAACGTTCGAAATATACAGTCATGACCCTCCATGGATCAACCTGCACATTGACCACCACCTTGAGCACCCGGTTCCCGCAAGCGGCGATTCTGGCATAGAAAAGCTCCACCCCGGTCTCCCTTCTGTCGGCCTCGCGGAGGTCCGGCTCCTCCAGGGTCTGGCGGATCCATTCCAGCAGAATTTCGCGCTCCTCGGCTGATACCTCTGCATGCTTCGAGAGAACGAAATCCATGGCGATTCGCCAAAAGTGAACATCCGTGGCGCGCCTGCCAAAGGCAGCCCATAGGGCGACACGAGCGGCGCGAGGGAGGCAACTAAGCCGGTGAAGGCGGATCCGTGAGAACTCCTCGGTTTCCACTTCCAAAACCCTGGCACCACACGCTCCGCGTGCCCACGGGTAGTTTAGTCGCCGCGGCGATCCTCGGGGCTATCTACGGTTCCGCCTCGCTCCGGCTACTTAGCTTTCTAAGGGTTTGGCAGGAATGGCTCTGCCACTGATTTAAGAACCACGCGAAATTTATCTGTGCGCAATTGACCGACCGTTTCGATCATCAGGGCTTCGTTTGCGGTGAAAAGTTTACCCGGTCGCACATAGCTCGTGAGCTCCAATCCACCGCCGGTAAAGTCCGCTTACCTTCGCACCTTTTACCCGTTACCCGCCACTGCGGCAAAGCCGGCAACCGGCTGCAAGTGATTCCATGCGGCATCCTCTTCAGGGTTATTCCAGTCCTCGGCGAGCGCCGCCTCGCTGAGCAGCGCGCATTCACCGGCACCGCTCGCCGCCTCGTCAGGCATGATCATGACCAAAGCACGATGACTGCGATCCAAGTGCACCGGCCTCGCCAGCTTCACTGAACCGTGTTCATCGATCTCTGCTTCGAGCGTTTGAATCATGAGCGCGGGAATACTCCCTTCGCCCGCCATCCGCAACTCCGCAGCCTGTGTTTGGCTGGGCCTTGTCTTACCGCTCAGGAACTTCAGCCCGTCAGTGCTCCAGTCCCCACCTTTTTACCTTTCCACCATTGCTGTGGCTACTGTGCCCGAAGACCATCTCGAACCTCTGCGCAGTGACGAAGTGCTCTGCGCCCGCGTCCTCCAGCCGGTCTAGCCGCGCTCGTTTGCGTGCGGGGGCTGTCTCTGGCTCTCTTTGACCCTCAGCTGTCGCTATATCTGCTGTAAAATATAAAAAAAAGGACACATTCTGTCCATTTTTGCCTATAGTCGAGCAATGGCTGGGCAAAGTGTCAGTGACTACGTGGACTCCCTTCAGCGAGAAGGTCGCTACGGATTTGATGGCAACGACCTGCCGGCCGTCCTCTCCGCATCGCCCTCGGCCGTAACCAAGGTGCTTCAACGATTGGCCAGGAAGAACCGTGTCCGGAAAGTCCGCAAGGGATTCCATATCATCATTCCTGTGGAGTTTTCCTCCAAGGGCACGATCCCCCCGGACTGGTTTATCGACGATCTGATGCGCCATCTTGGCTGCGCCTACTACATCGGGCTGCAATCCGCAGCCGCCTACCATGGAGCTGCCCACCAGCAGATTCAGGAGTTTCAGGTTGTCACGGCGGGCCAAGTTCTTCCCATCCGTCTGCCGCAGCTCACCATCCGGTTCTTCTGCAAGCTCGATTTGGATTCCGCGAAGATCCAGATGATCAAGGGACATGGGGGCATGCTTCCCGTCTCCACACCGGAAGCAACCGCTCTCGATCTCGTCCGCTATGCCAACCGCATCGGCGGAGCGGATACCGTCATCACCATCCTTCAGGAATTGGCGGAGTCCATGGATCCCTTGCGGATTCCCGACATCGTGACGGTGAAGGCAGAACGCGCCTCCCTTCAGCGCCTCGGTTGGTTTCTCGATCGTGTCAGCGCCTCGGAGCTTGCCGACACGCTTCACTCCGCGCTGGCGGCCAAAGAACTTCTGTCGAGGGCCAAGTTGGACCCCTCCGGCGCGTGGGAGTCTTCGCGGGGTAAAAACCGTTGGAGCATTGTCGAAAATACCCGACCAGAGTCCGACTTATGATTCCAGCGGCCATGATCACCGAATGGTCACAGCTGTGCCCATGGACCTCGCTGGCACAAGTCGAACAGGATCTCGTTCTTTCGCGAGCCTTGGTCGACATTTATCGGGTCCCCGCCTTGCGTGAGAAACTGGTGTTCCGGGGCGAAACGGCACTCCACAAACTCGTTCTGCCACCCGCTGCCCGCTATTCCGAGGACCTGGACTTCGTCCAAATCCGGAAGGAGCCCATCGGCCCGACCCTTGATCTCCTTCGCTCCGCCTTGGAGCCGTGGCTCGGGACTTCCCACACGGATATTGGTCCCCGCGGCGTCACCCAGACCTACCGGTTTGAATCCGAAACCCCGCCAGTCATTCGTCTCAGGCTGAAAGTTGAGATCAACACTCGCGAGCATTTCCATCTGCATCCGCTGAGCCATCACGAATTCACCGTGGCCTCGCGCTGGTTCGATGGCTCGGTTCAGGTCCCGGTTTATTCCGTTACCGAGTTGCTTGGCACCAAAATTCGGGCCCTTTACCAACGCAGAAAAGGCCGCGATTTGTTCGATCTCTGGCACGCCCACCAATCAGCTGCGCTCGATGCTGCCCCGGTTGTTGCGGTGTTCCGCCACTACATGCAAGCGGCAGGCCATCCCATCACCCAGTCCGTTTTCCGCTCAAACTTGGAAGCCAAAATGAAATCCAAAGCTTTCCTCTCGGACACGCCACCACTGCTCCGCGGCGGGGTTGAGTTTGATCCGCAGTCCGCTTTCCATTTTGTGGATACCGCACTGCTTCCCCTCATCCCTTGAACACCACTGCCAGCCGATCTGTCTCCAAACATTCCCACGTTGCCCTCGTCCCGCATGCGCGGCACTCATGCTGTCTACGTCCGCCGCGGCGGACTCCGGCTCCCACTTTCAAACCTTTTACCTTCCACAGGCCTCCGCCGCGGCCCATGCCATCGAGTTCCAGACAGATGTCGTCCGCTCTCAACGTGAAGCACACGTTGCGACGCCATGAAGCCGTGCTTCACCTCGCCACACGCCGCGCCACGATGAGCCTGCCTCCGCCCGTCTCAAATCAGGTGGTCGTATACCGAATTATGCCCGATCCAGACCCACGAAATCTCGCCATCCTCGACGTGGCCCAAAGCTCGGTAACTTCTGCCGATTCGAACCGACCAGACTCCTCGGCCGACCGGCTTGAAGTTGAGCGAAGGATGACGCGGGTCATCACGCCACAATCCGTAGTTTTTGCGCGCCAGTTCGCGAACAGCTTCCGGCAGCTCCTGGTAGCACTCCCAGAATCGCGGGGTGCAGGTCGAATTCACGGAAAAGGACGAAGCGTGCCCGATTTGCGTGCGGCCCGAGCCTCCTCGATGAGGAAATCAAGACGCCCGCTCTGCGCGTCACGGGCGATCCTTTCGTCCCAGACTCGCTCGCGTTGGTCGTCAAACCACTTGCCCAGCTTGAAGAACTCGTCGGCAGGCAGGTGTTCGATCGCCTTTTCGATTTCTTGCACGGTGCTCATGGTTGGGATGTTATCCCGGCGTTGCTTAAGCCGCAACTCCGTCTTCTCTCTGACAGCCGAGTGTGCGAGCCGAAGCACAGCGAAGACGGGTCGCTTAACGCGACCAACTGATACCGAGGCTTGGTGAACCGTAGCGAAGCGAAGATAGGTCGCCTTGGCGATCAACTGATACCGTAGCGAAG
>JBAXCT010000159.1:0-5524 GCA_037141375.1 Chthoniobacterales bacterium
AATTGCCGAAAGACACCCATCTGGCCGTCGACGTCGATCCAGTGGCCCTGCTCTAACTCGGCCACGGACCGATCTGCAACTTCCGCCCCATCTTTGGGCATTCTCTGGGAAACCCGCCACCCCAACGCCTTCGCCTTTATCCCCTGAAACGGCAACGGGAATACCGGTTTCTGCGCAAGCGACTCAACGGCAAGGGATCACCATGGCTCCGCAATGAAATTTTAGGGTGACAACTCTCTGAAAGGTAAATGCTTGCATCCAAACGTATACCCCTCATTTTCGCTCTCCCATTCACGCTTTGAGGCTTAAGGGATAGGCTGGCTTCGCCTTTTCGGGATGATTCTCTGCAGAATCGAACAACGCTCGGCGCAGGACTTCGATGCCGTATTGACCTGTCGGAACGGAGATAGCCTCCGCGCCGATGTCTGCCTGCGAAAGATCGTTTGACCAGAACCAACCCGGAATGTTGGCGCTCTTGAGCGCGGCAGAAAAATCCGACGGCGCGAATGCCGCCTTGTCGCCGCTAATGGCCAGCAAGCCTTTTGCGCTGGCACGTAGTGCGCCGGGGGCGAAAGGCAAGTCGGATCGTGTTCCTTCCAGCACCGAAGAGGATTCGTCGGTCAACCGGTAACACGAGAGAGTTCCGGCGGAAAATCCCCAAGCCTTGCGTCCGGCGATCGAAGATGTGTCTGATTTCTGCAATGTCGCAATGGACTGAGCTAGTCCACCCTCGTAAAGGAGCGCTTCGAGGTCCCCGCTGTCGTTTGTGGCAAAAAGCAGTCCCGCTGCCCGGTCGAACTCCGCTACGCTCTGAAGCCTTCCGGGAATGGCAGTATCCGGCCAAAAGACGGGGGCGGCAGAATCTGCGTAGTCGGCGATGAGGAGGAAAGTCTGCTCGACCCTGCGTGGCGCGCGGATGCCGGTAAATTCCCAGGGCAATTCGATTGCGATTGCCGCACCCGCTTTGGCCGTTGCCGCTGTATCGGTGGCCTGGGTCACTTGGCTTTGAACGCGGTCGCATGAAAAGATGACCAGACCTTCGGCAGCGAAGATTTTGGACGTGTTTTGCGGTGAGATGGACGACAGATCCATGCTGGAGACCACTTGCGGCACTCCGTTGGAGACGTCGAACGCATGCAGTGTGACGGTGTCTGGGTCGAAAGAGCTGGGCCATGGCTCGATGCTGGGTGGTAATGCCATTCTGGCCGGTGAGAGCACCGCAACCGGCATGACATCGCCGAAGCGCCATGGTCCGCACCACCATCCCCAGTTCTCGCGACGCACAACAGCGACCGCCAGATTCTCGGAGGGCCAGACAAGTTCGGATGAAGTATTCCATCCCGCATTGATTTTGAATGTGCTTCGCCCGGTTTCGACCAAAGCTGGCAGTTGCGTTGCGTCAAAGCGGACAAGCCTTCCCTCGTCCGCACTTTTGCGTCCGCGCGCCAAGGCAACGATGTGGTTGCCATGCAGCGCGCCAGCGATGATCTCTCCGTTGCCCAGCGATGCCTGCGCGGCGACAGCATCGGGGTCGGCTGACGGTGAAACTCGCAACACGGCAGACGAACCTCGCCAGTCGCCGTTTTCCGCGTGAACGAGAAACCCGTTGCGCGAGCCGAGGATCCGGTCGACTCCGAAGGCAAGAGCGACCTCAGAGTGGAACGCGGGATTATCCCGGTTGGCGGCGTCCAGCAGGAACAGTTCACGGTTTGAGACGGACGCGATGATGCCTTCGCGCAGGGCATTGGCGCGCCGGGGTGCGAATACGTGGCGGATGATGCCGCGTTTGGTTAGCGTGCCGGCCGACGTGTCCATATCCAACAGTTGCACCGCTGTGACGTCCCCCTTGCTGCTGAACGACACATAAGGCAGAAGGATAAGAATCAAGCGGCTGTCAGCATACCATCCGGGCACTTGCAATTCGGAGATGATCCTTGCCTGCGGGAGCGAGGCGTCGACCAGCACCACTCCGGTTGTGCCGCCGTTTTTCCAGTCGCGTGGTCACCGATCAGGGTGGCTATACCGAGGCGGTGACCAACCGCGACGAACTCTTGCTTACCCCGGCCAAACTCGTCGAAAGCGGCCGACAGAGAACGCTCAAACTGGCCGCCTCCGCCAAATGGTGGGGGCCACTGCCGCCGACTACCAGCGTCTGCAAAAATGGCTGCGCTGAACTGCGCCGCAGTTGGATGTGCAGCAAAGTTTCGAGCGTTACCTCTGCTGGCACAAACCGCTCAGCCTAGATAAGTGGCTCACCGACGCCTCACCGTGATGACCCAACTGCGGGATTTAGGATCAATAGTTCCCTTCGCAGGTTGTCGCTTCTGCTTCAAAAAGAGCGCGCCAGTGGGCCAAACGCTCGGCGATGCGCTTCTCTTCTCCTCGATCCGAGGGCTCGTAGAAAACGCGTCCCTCCGGCAAATAAGCCTGCGGCACATAGGCATCGGGAAAATCGTGCGAGTATTTATAACCATCGCCGTGCCCTAGCTTGTCCGCACCCTTGTAATGCTTGTCCCGCAAGTGCTCCGGAACGGCGAGCGTCCGCCCTTGCTGCAGGTCCGCTTGGGCTGCGCCAAGTGCTGCGTAAGCCGCATTGCTCTTGGGTGCCGTGGCTAGATAGATGGTAGCGTGTGCCAGGGGAATCTGCGCCTCCGGCAACCCGACGAACTCGCAGGCCTGCTGGGCGGCGACCGCCACGAGCAATGCTCGGGAATCAGCCAGACCGATGTCTTCGCTGGCGGCGATGACCAGACGGCGTGCGATGAAGCGGATGTCCTCCCCCGCATGCAGCATCTTCGCCAGCCAGTAAAGAGCCGCGTCCGGATCGCTGCCGCGGATGCTTTTGATAAACGCGCTGATCGTGTCGTAATGGGCGTCGTCCTGCGCGTCGTAGACCACGGCCTTGCGCTGGATGCTTTCCTCGATGATCCCGCGGGTGAGCCGGACAGCCCCGCCTCCGTCCGCCTGGGTGGTCAGGGTCGCAAGCTCGAGCGCGTTCAGGCAGCGACGCGCGTCGCCATCGCAAATTTCGGCCAGATGCGCGGCTGCATCCTCGTCGAGCAAGATGGCGCGGCCGCCCAAGCCGCGCTCCGTGTCATCGATGGCACGCTGCATGAGTTCGCGCAGGTTCTCCGCCGAGAGCGGTCGCAATTCGAAAACCAAGGAGCGCGAAACGAGCGGGCTGTTGACGTAGAAAAACGGGTTCATCGTCGTCGCACCGATCAGGCGCACCGTGCCGCGCTCGACATCGGGCAGCAGCACATCCTGCTGTGCCTTGTTGAACCGGTGGATCTCGTCGATGAAAAGCACGGTTCGCGCGCCATCGCGCGCCAAGCGGATGGCGGCGGCTGCCATGGTTTTGCGGATATCGGCCACCGTGCTTTCGACCCCGCTCAAGCGCACAAAATGTGCGTTGGTCGTGCGGGCGATGATTTCCGCCAAACTGGTCTTCCCCGTGCCCGGCGGTCCGTAAAGGACGATGGAAGAAAAACGGTCTGCCTCGATGGCGCGCCGCAAGAGCTTTCCCTGGCCAAGAATGTGCTCCTGCCCGGCATACTCCGAAAGGCTGCGCGGGCGCATGCGCTCGGCTAGAGGGGCGTGGTTGTCGGCCGGGGCGGTTGCGGATCCGGTATCGTCAAAAAGGTCGTCGGGAACCATGGATCCCGAATTTAGCTTGGAAGCGTGGCCGAGCGAGGCGGATATTATCGGCTATGAGCAAAGAGGGGTTGGCGAAACAAATCGATGAGATGGGGAGCAGGGCGCGGCTGGCCGCCCGATTGCTGGCGCTGTGCTCGACCGGCCAAAAAAATGCGGCGCTGCAAGCGATGGCTGATGCCATTGAATCCGCCGAACCATCCATCCTGGCGGCCAACACCAAAGATTTGGAGGCCGCACCCGGCTACGGCTTGAATGAGTCTGCCGTCGACCGGCTCCGCCTCACCCCCGATCGTATCCGCACCATGGCCAAAGGGGTTCGTGAGGTGGCGGATCTGCCGGATCCAGTGGGGGAGGTGATCCGCGCATGGACCCGCCCCAACGGACTCAAGATCACCAAACTGCGCGTGCCGATCGGGGTGGTTGGCATCATCTATGAATCGCGCCCCAATGTCACCGCGGACGCCGCAGTGCTTTGCCTGAAGTCCGGGAATGCCTGCATCCTGCGCGGCGGCAAAGAGTCGATCCACTCGAACTTGGCCATTGCTGCGGCGCTTTCCACCGGTGCAGAGAACGCAGGGCTTTCTCCCGATGTCATCCAGTTGGTTCCTTTCACCGACCGCGATGGCGTCCGTCTCCTCGCGCAGATGGACCGCTATCTCGATGTCATCGTGCCCCGCGGAGGACATGCGCTCATCGAGGCCGTCGTCGAACACGCGCGCATGCCTGTCATCAAACACTACCATGGTGTCTGCCATGTTTTTGTCGACAGCACCGCCGATCCCGCCATGGCTGAGCAGATCGTGCTCAACGCCAAGTGCCAGCGACCCGGAGTCTGCAACGCCATGGAGACGTTGTTGGTCCATCGCGATATCGCGGAGAGGTTTCTGCCTCTTGTCGCCGCCTCCCTCCTTGCCAAAGGCGTGGAGCTGCGGGGTGACGCCCGGACCCGTGAAGTTCTCGGCGGCGATGTGAGGCCGGCCACGGACGAGGATTGGACGGCGGAATATCTTGAACTCATCCTCAGTATCCGCGTGGTCGATTCTCTCGAGCAAGCTGTCGACCACATTGAGAATTACGGGTCGCACCACACCGACTCCATCGTCACATCCGATACGGTCGAAGCGCGAAAATTTCTCGCCGCGGTCGATTCGGCCACCGTCCTTTGGAACGCCTCGACCCGCTTCAGCGATGGAGGTGAGTTCGGATTCGGCGCGGAGATCGGCATCAGCACGGACAAGCTGCACGCACGTGGGCCGATGGGACTTGAGGAGTTGACGACCTACAAATACCTCGTGGAGGGGACGGGGCAGGTGCGCGGATAAGCGATGCGCAAGACCGTGCAGGTTTTTTACGAGGGCCGGGTGCAGGGAGTGGGGTTCCGCTACTCGGCGCGCCGCGCGGCTGCAGGATTTGATGTGGCCGGCTATGTTCGCAATCTGACCGACGGGCGCGTCGAACTGATCGCCTCGGGCCAACCAGGGGAGGTGGACGGCTTTTTGCAATCCTTGCGCGAAAGCGAGCTGGCAGGGCACATTGGCGGGGAATCCGCCGAGGAGATCGCACCGCCGGCCGGCTTGCGCGGATTTGAAATCAGACCATGAGTGCACTTCCTGTCCAAATCGAGCATCTGACCAAGGTCTTTCGCATTCCTATGCGCCGGGAGAGGGTTGTCGCGGTGAGGGATCTCTCACTGCGCGTCGAACCCGGCGAGGTCTATGGACTCCTTGGGCCCAACGGTTCCGGCAAAAGCACCACGCTGAAAATTCTTCTCGGTTTGGTCGGCGCGACACGCGGCCACACGCGTGTATTCGGCGAGGACAGCAGCCTTGTCCGGAGCAGGCGTGACGTTGGCTTCCTCCCGGAAAAT
>JBAXCT010000160.1:0-5487 GCA_037141375.1 Chthoniobacterales bacterium
CCTCACCGGCGGGGAAACGACCGCACCAGCCGCGCAACCACCGCAACCCTCCCAATCAACCGCCCCGGCCGGACCACGGCCCGTGGCCCCGGAACCCGGCCAGGGGATTCCTCCGCGCAAACCTGCTGCAGGCAAGGCGTGGATCGAGTTCGGGCTGAGCCGCAACGACGTGAAAAACCCCCGGGAGATTGTCGATCTTCTCGTCGAGGCGGCCGGACTCACCCCGCGCGATGTCGGTTTCATCGCCTTGGGGGACACGTCGAGCTACGCCGAAGTTCCTGCTGATTTTGCCAAGGGCCTCTCTCCCTCGGGCAATATCCTCGACACCTCGCGCGGGGAAATCCTGATCCGTCCCGAGAAGCTGCCCTCGAAAAAGAAGCGGCGCTAGGGCAAGGGTTGCGCCATTTCCGAACAGAGAGACAATTGCTCAACGCCGACAGCCGTGATGCGCCGCACGGGAACACTTCAAACGGATCACCAGTCGCTGGAGATCTGGAAGTCCGCAGAGGCCACCGAATTTCGTGTCGCGGGCGCCGTGCATGCCTTCCACCACAAGCGCCGCTTTCTCACCGGTCTGGCTTGGGATATGATCGCGGCTGCGGCGCTGCTCGGGGAAAAAACAAAACCTTCCTCGGTCCTCATGCTGGGATTGGCCGGCGGCACCTCCTTGCGCGTGCTGCGCCATC
Source organism: Chthoniobacterales bacterium (assembly GCA_037141375.1). Lineage (GTDB taxonomy): Bacteria > Verrucomicrobiota > Verrucomicrobiia > Chthoniobacterales > JACTMZ01 > JACTMZ01. Next base: position 687 of record JBAXCT010000160.1, read on the forward strand.
TGGTGCCGGACGCGCGGTTCACCGCCATCGATATCGACGAGCAGATCGTCATGCTGGCCCGCCAGCACATGGAACTTGATGCGCTGGGCATCGACGTGATCATCGGTGATGCCTACCGCTGGCTCGAAAAAAACAGACAAACTTTCGATGTGGTGATCGATGACATTTATCTGGCGGGAAAGACCGATGTTTTCCGGCCGCATACATGGGACACCCGCCTGATGCAATGTTTGCGGCGCGCGATAGCGCCGGGCGGCATACTGGCAGCGAACCTGCTCACCGGCCGCGGTCATCGCGCGATGCAGTCCTCGGTCCGTCAAAAACTCAAATCCGAATTCCCTGTGGTCCGTTCGGTGCGATCACCTCTGGCCATGAACGAGGTGCTGGTCGCAGGCCAAGAGGTCGCGCCGCGCGGCAGACTGGGCGGGTTCACGACCGACTTCACCCATCGGGGCGATCGGGCCCAATGGCGGAAGATCACGGTGGAACGGATCTGCTGAGCCTGCCGACGCAGCGCCGCATGAAGACCGATTACAAGCGGACCGGGGTCAGGCGCGGGGCGAGCACTTGGACCACGACCCACGCGACCAAGTAGGCCGAGGCGGCCATGACGAAGACCAGTTCGTAGCTGCCGGTTTTTTGCAGCACGGCACCGACAATCAGGGCGATGAGCATGCCGCCGATCGAACCGGCCATGCCGCCGAAGCCGACCACCGAACCCACGGCTCTTTTGGGAAACATGTCCGATGCGGTGGTAAAGAGGTTGGCCGACCATCCTTGGTGTGCGGCGGCGGCGAGGGAGACCAGACCGACGGCGACCCAGAGGTTTTTGGCCTCGGCGGCAAAGAGCATGGGCACCACGGCGAGGGCGCAAACAAGCATGGCGGTTTTCCGCGCGGCATTGAGCGACCAACCGCGCTTGATCAGAGCGGTGGGCAGCCAACCGCCACCGATGCTGCCCACATCCGCGACCAAGTAGACCACGACAAGCGGAAGACCCATCGTTTTCAGATCGAGGCCATGGTTGCGTTTGAGAAAATCGGGGACCCAGAAAAGATAGAGCCACCAGATGGGGTCGGTCAGAAATTTTCCCAAAGCGAACGCCCAGGTCTGCCGGTGCGGCAGCAGAGAGATCAAGGATACTCCACCAGAAGGTTCCGGCGGGTCGCTATGGATAAGTGCCAGCTCTGTGGCGTTGACATGCGCATGCTCCTGCGACGGACGGTAGAATGCACGCCACCAGAACAGCCATGCGAAGCCGAGCGCGCCGGTCGCGACGAAGGCCCACCTCCATCCGAACGCCAGCGTGATCCAGGGAACCAGCAGCGGCGTGAGCACGGCGCCGACATTGCAGCCGGCGTTGAGGATGCCTGTCGCGAAGGAACGCTCCCGCTTGGGGAACCATTCGGCGATCGCCTTGATCGCGGCCGGAAAATTGCCGGCCTCGCCCAAGCCGAGCACGATGCGCGCCACGGCGAATCCGGCGGTGGCGCCACCGAGCATGACCACGGCGGGAGGGTCGATGGAAAGCGTGGGAAAACGCAACCCGGCAAACGATCCGGCGAAGGCATGCAAGACCGCACCGAAACTCCAGAGCAAGACGGCGAACGACAACCCACGGCGCACGCCGATGCGATCCATCAGACGCCCGGAAAGCAGCAACCCGATCGTGTAGGCAGCCTGGAAGGAGAAGACGATGGCCGCGTAGTCGCGCTCGTCGAAACCGAATTCCCCCTGCAGCGTCGGCTTGAGGATGCCGATGACCTGACGGTCGATGTAATTGATCGCCGTCACGCTGAAAAGCAGCGCGCAGACCCACCAACGGATGCGGGTGGCCCGTGGGAGAGCGGCGGGGTCAGAGGACATGCCTCAAGGCTAACCTGCCGGGCCAAAGACGAAGTCTGCCGCCTGCTGTACGTCCTTGTCCCCGCGTCCGGAGAGGTTGACCAAAATAATCTGCTCCTTGTCCATCTTGGGCGCGACCTTGATGACATGCGCCACGCCGTGCGCGCTCTCCAGCGCCGGGATGATGCCTTCGACTTTGGCCAGCCTTTGAAACGCGGAGAGCGCCTCGTCGTCCGTGGCGTAGTCGTATTCCACGCGGCCGGCATCGCGCAGGAAGCTGTGCTCGGGTCCCACCGCCGCATAGTCGAGACCGGCCGAGACCGAGTGGGTCAGCTCGATCTGCCCGTCCTCGTTGGCGAGGAGAAAAGTTTTGCATCCCTGCAGCACGCCGAGCTTGCCGCCTTGGAATCGCGCGGCGTGGCGTCCGGGTTTGATCCCCTCGCCGCCGGCTTCGACCCCGACCATACGAACGTCTTTGTCTTCGAGAAACGGATAGAAGAGCCCGATGGCATTGCTGCCGCCACCCACGCAGGCCACCAGCAAATCGGGCAAACGCTCCTCGCGTTCGAGGATCTGGCGCCGAGCCTCCTCGCCGATCACGCGATGAAAATTGCGCACCATCATGGGATAAGGATGCGCGCCGTACGCCGTCCCGAGAATGTAGTGCGTCGAGCGCACATTGGTCACCCAATCGCGCATGGCTTCATTGACCGCCTCCTTCAGCGTGGCCTGCCCGGCTGTGACGGGAACAACCTTCGCGCCGAGAAATTTCATGCGGGTCACGTTGAGCGACTGGCGCTTCATGTCCACTTCGCCCATGTAGACCACGCATTCCATGCCGAAGCGCGCGGCGGCGGTGGCCGTGGCCACGCCGTGCTGTCCCGCGCCGGTCTCGGCGATGACGCGCTTTTTTCCCATGCGCCTGGCCAGCAGGATCTGGCCCATCGCGTTGTTGATCTTATGGGCCCCGGTGTGCAGCAGGTCCTCGCGCTTCAAATAAATCTTGGCACCCCCGAGTTGTGCGGTCAGGCGTTCGGCCAGATAGAGCGGAGTCGGGCGACCGACGAATTCACGCAGCAGCGAGTCCAGCTCATGCAGGAACCCAGGGTCGTGGCGGGCCGCCTCATAGGCGAGGGTCAGCTCTTCCAACGCCGTCATCAGCGTCTCGGGAACAAAAGCGCCTCCGTAGGGCCCGAAGTGGCCCCCGGCGTCGGGTTGCGCGGTGATGCCTGCGGTTTTCAAGACTTCAATTATGGCGCTCGGCCATCATTCTGGCAATGGCTCTGCGGTGAGGGGACGGGATCGCCACAGAGTCCAATCCCCGCAGAGAAAACGTCTGCCGCGGTTCGCCGGACGCACCGAGCGCGCGAAGGGTCATGGGATGGACCTGCAGCGTCACGCGTTCGCGCACGATGCCGAAGACCAGTTTGGCGGCGGGTTGGTCGTCGGGGACCGAGATCAGGGGAGGCAAGCGCCACAGCCCAACCCAGCGCCTGGCCTGCGCCTGCTGCAGCAGGATGCTTTTTCCGTCGCTCACCCAGGCCGCATATTCGGCGCGTTCCTTGATCGGTGACTTCGGGGCCTTGCGCGGCAATTGTTCCGGATGCCTCGCCGCACAACATTCCTTCACCGGGCAGAGCAAGCAATCGGGGCGTCCCGCGCGGCAAACGAGCGCGCCAAGCTCCATCAGGGCGGAGGCAAACTCGTGCCCTCCCGATTCCGGCAAGAGCGACACCAGCGCGGAGCGGACCCTGGCCAATCCCCTTGCGGTGTCCACCGGCGTGTGCTGGTTGAAAAGCCGCGCCACCACGCGGATCACATTGGCATCGAGCACCGGCACGCACTGATCGCGCGAGAAAGCCAGCACAGCATTCGCGGTGTAGTCCCCCACTCCGGGCAAAGCCCGCAGCCCATCATAGTCGCACGGGAACTTTCCCTTCCTCTGGCTGGAGATTTTTTTCGCCGCGGTAAGCAGATTGCGCGCCCTGCGGTAGTAGCCCAGGCCCTGCCAGAGAGCCAAGACCTCGGACTCCTCGGCGGCCGCCAATTTTTGCACCGAGGGAAACCGCTTCATCCAGCGCTCGTAGAATGGCACCACCGCGGCCACGGTCGTCTGCTGAAGCATCATTTCGCTGACCAGAATCGCATAGGGATCCCTCGTCCGGCGCCATGGCAGGTCACGCGCGTGCTGATGGAACCAAGTGCGCAAGCGCTGGCGGAAGCACGTCAGGTCCACGCGGAAAACCAGAGCTAGCCAGCAGCCCCCGGGTAGGATGGACGCACCTTGGCCGCCCCCCAGAAACCCAAACCGATCAGGGCGATAAAGACGGAGAGGAACTGCCCGGCCGTGAGGAACCCCACATAGCCATCCTCCGGTGCCCGGAAAAATTCGCCGATGCTGCGCAGGATGGCATAGCCGATAAAAAACGCGCCGGTCACCACGCCATTGGCCGTGCGGAACCGCGTGCGCAGGATCCAGAGAACCGCAAAAAGAAAAAGCCCCTCGAGCAGACCCTCGTAAATTTGTGAGGGGTGGCGCGGCGTGAGAAAGTCCCCCATCTTTTCCCGCCAATCGGGCGAAACCGGCACGGCCGCGACGATCTGCTCGAGTCCGACCGGACCACCACCGGCGCTCCGGGCCAAGGCGAGAATCTCGCGCTGCTTCTCGACCGGCAACTCGTAGACCTCCTGCGGGAACTTCACTGCCCAAGGCACGGTGGCGGGGCGGCCGTAGAGTTCCCCGTTGATGAAGTTGGCCATGCGGCCGAAGAAGAGACCGAGCGGCGCGCCGACCACAAGGTTGTCGCCCAAGCCGGGCCAGCTCACCTTGTGTTTCCAAGCGTACCACAGCGTGTAGAGCGCCACACCGAGGATTCCTCCATGCGCGGCCATGCCGCCCTCCCATATCCGGAAAAAGACCAGCGGGTCGGCCAGCAGCGCCGCGCGGTCGTAGAAG
>JBAXCT010000161.1:0-5467 GCA_037141375.1 Chthoniobacterales bacterium
CCTTCATCGCCATCGACTGCGACGGCCGGATGAGCGCGCGGATGCCGACGCTCGCCACGAATTCCACCCCGCCCATGTCGACAATAAGACCCTTCTCCGCCGCCTCGGCTGCTTCCATCGCGGCGGCATGAAGTGTATCCGCGCTGGCTTGGTTGAGACGCCCGCTGAGCGCGAGTACGGAAATACCGTTCTCGGAGCGGTGATGGATTTCCATCAGGCCCCTTTGGCCTCGGCCACGGCCGCCTCGCGCGTGTCGTGCACCGCGTAAGCGGTCATGAACTGCGCGATTTCAAAAAGTTCCCTCACCTGCGGTTGGAAGTTGCACACGGAGAGAGTGCCGCCGTCGCGTCCCATGCGGCGTCCGGCCAAGAAGAACTCCCGGAACCCGGCGCTGCTCACGTATTCCAGCGCGGTGAGATCAATGACCAGGTGCTTGGCCTTGGTCTCGTCGAGCTTGGTGTTGAGCGCAGTTTTGAAGTCGTTGTAGGTGTTGGTGTCGATGCGGCCTGCGGGGCAGGCGATAAGGACATCACCGTCCGAGGCGAAAGTGCATTCCATACCCAACAATCTGAGGCGATCGCGCCACCTGCGGCAAGGATTTTCGGTGCGGCACAAATTGGCCTGCGGGATTGCCCGTTCGGACCCGGGGGGCTAGGAAGGAGGAGTGCTGCGGCCGCCCGCCTCATTACACCCCAACCCATGCCCAAAATCCTCATCGTCGAAGACAACGAAATGAACCGCGACATGCTCTCGCGGCGCCTCGAGCGCCGGGGATTCACGGTCATTATGGCGGTTGACGGCCAGCAGGGCGTCGACATGGCTCGCCGCGAGATGCCGGACATCATCCTCATGGACATGAGCTTGCCGGTGATGGACGGTTGGACGGCGACGCAAACGATCAAGGGCGATGCCGAAATGTCGGGGATCCCTGTGATTGCGCTCACCGCGCATGCCATGGCGGGCGATCGGGAAAAGGCTATGGCCGCAGGCTGCGACGACTACGACACCAAGCCTATCGAGTTGCCGCGCCTGCTCGAAAAAATCCAAAAATTTCTCCCCGATGCCTGATCCCGGCGTCGGCGACGAGGAGGCTGTGGCTACCTTGCGACACGATCTGCGTACGCCGCTCAATCAGATCATCGGCTACTCCGAACTGGTGGCCGAGGACCTCGGCGGCGAGGCTCATGTGCGCACGCGCGAAGATCTGGAAAAAATCGGACACGCCGCGCGAGGACTGGCCGAGTTGATCGCGCAAGAAATCCAGCCGGGCCGGATCGCGTTGGTGGGGGAGCGGATCGAAAGGACCGCTGAGCTTGCGAAAACGGAAAAGGAAGGCAGCGGACGGTCGCCGCGGCGACCGTCCCCACCTGAGGTCGAGTTAATCTCTCCGGCCACCGAGACCGCGAAAATACTCATTGTCGACGACCAAGAGGAGAATTGCACGGTGCTGCAGCGGCGGCTGGAAAAGGAGGGACATAGCTGCGCCGCGGTGCACAGCGGCGAGGCCGCGCTCGCGCGTTTGGACTTGGAGGCCTTCGATCTCGTTCTTCTCGACATCATGATGCCCGGGATGGACGGGCGCGAGGTGTTACGCCGTATCAAGACCGACGAAAACTTGCGGCATATTCCCGTCATCATGATCTCCGCGCTCGACCAGATCGAAAGCGTGGTCGCCTGCATCGAGCGTGGCGCGGAGGATTATTTGCCCAAGCCCTTCAACCCTGTTTTGCTTCGCGCTCGCATTGGCTCCTCGCTCGATCGCAAGCGCCTCCGTGATGCCGAGCAGGCCTCGTTCGCCGCTCTCAAGGACAGCCAGGAAAAGCTCGCGGCCGAGCTATCGGAGGCCGCGGCCTACGTGCAGAGCGTGCTGCCGCCGCCGATCAAGGATGGCCCGGTCGCGGCGTCTTGGCAGTTCCTGCCATCGTCCTCGCTCGGAGGTGACGCCTTCGGCTACGGCTCCCCCCGGGAAGGAACCTTCGGCATCTCCCTCCTCGACGTCTGCGGCCACGGGGTGGGGGCGGCTCTGCTTTCAATCAGCGTGCTCAACGTGATTCGCGCGGAGTCCTTGCCCGGCGTCGATTTTACCGACCCCGGCGCGGTGCTGGCCGGGCTCAACGCGGCCTTCCCCATGGAGCGGCACGGCGAAATGTTTTTCACTGCATGGAGCGGCATCTACGACCACTCCTCGCGCCGCATGCGTTTCGCCGCTGGCGGTCATCCTCCGGCCATCATGGTGCTGCCCGACGGAGCGACTTCCATCCTCGCGGCGAAGGGCCCGGTCATCGGTGCCTGCGAGGGCATGGCGTTCGCCACGCAGGAAACTTTCGTCCCGCCGGGCGCGCGGATTTTTGTCTTCAGCGACGGGGCCTACGAAATCCAGCAGCATGGCGGGACCATGATGGGCCATGACGACCTGCGCGCGCTGCTCGCCAAGTCGCCGCGCGAGGGCGCGACATTGTGGGCGATGGACCAGTTGCGCGCCATCAACAGCCAACCAGAGTTTGACGACGACGTGTCTCTGGTGGAACTCTCCTTCCTGTGAAGATATCCGCCGACTTTGTTTCCGACCGCAACGAGCTAACCAAGCTCGAAGGCTTCACAGAAGATTTTGCCGAGCAAGCTGGGCTGCCGGCCAAGGATCTTTTCTCCCTGCAGATCGTCGTGGAGGAACTCGTGACCAATGTCATCGACTATGGTGGCGTTCCGGCGGGAGAGCATGCGGTTACTGTGGATCTGAGCCTCGAGGACGGCGAGATGACCATCCGCCTCACCGACCGGGGCAAGGAATACAACCCGCTGCTGCGTGAGGCGCCTGACACCACGCTGCCTGCCGAGGAGCGACCCATCGGGGGGCTCGGGGTTCACTTTTGCAAAAAGCTGACCGACGAGCAGGAATACGCGCGGGTGGACGGTTGCAATATCCTGACCCTCAAAAAGCGGATCCACCCTTGAAGATCGAACAGCACAAGGACCGGGGTGTTGCGGTTGTGCGGTTGATCGGAAGCCTCGATGGTTTCGGGGCTAAAGAGGCGGAGAAAAATCTTTCCGCGCCTGATCCGGGTGCTGCTTTGGTTCTCGATTGCGCGGACCTGTCCTACCTTAGCAGCGCGGGCGTGCGCTTCCTGCTTACGATCCAAAAGGCTGTCGCCTCTTCGGGCGGCTCCATCGCGCTCTGTGCCCTGCAACCCTTCTGCGCTGCAGTGCTGGAGATGTCCGGTCTGGCCGGGATGATCGCTGTCTTTGCCTCGGCCGACGAGGCGGTGGCCGATTTGCGACGGGATAAAGACCCGTCTGTTTGCTCGGAATGTTGCGTCACGACAGCCGGGAAATTCGTTTTTCACCGCGTCGGTGTTTCCTCCGGCACGATCGATATTCTCGGCGACATCGCCCATGTTCTCGGTTGTGCCATCAGCCCGGATCTGGTCGTGGGCAAACCTTTTTTTGAGACAGAATATTCCCTCGGACTCGGCGCGCTGGGTGGAAGCCCGGAGGACTATCTGCCTCTGATGGGCGAGGCCATCATGGTGGCGGGGGCGATGGTTTGCCTGCCGACTGACGGCAACGACACTCCAGATTACATGATCCCGCGGAAGGCGTCGACCGATGTCGTCCTGCAAACCGGTTTCAACGCCAGCCTGCGGGGCGGATTCAACGAGTTCGTCGAGTTTACGTCCGCGGCGGGGAAACCGGCCAACATCCGGGAGATCTACCGGGCACTTTTTGAACTGGCGAAAAAACGGCGCCCCGATTTTCGCGGCGTGCTCGGCTTAGCCATGCGGGCGGAAATCCACGAGGCCTTCGGTGCGGGTATCACCAAGTCCCCGATCGTCGCCAATCGTCCGGCCAACGGCAAACCGATCACCGACGCTTCGAATTATGCGGAGTGGTTTGAATCGGACAAAACCCCGCGCAATCAGGGAACCACGGCGCTCATCTGCGGGGCGGGCGAGGATCTCACCGCGGATCGTTCCGGCATCGATCAGGACCGACTACGCCGTATGTTCTACGTCAACCCGGGCAACCAAGGGGCGGAGCATGAAGTCCTACATAACCACTCCGTGTTTTTCCGCAAGGCTCCGGCATCCCCGGGCACCCATGACATCGACGTCGAGATGCGTCTGGTCGTAGAAAACGGGGAGTTTGTCGACATGCGCCACCTCCTCGACCAGACGACGGTGAACTCGGCGCTGATCGCCGTGACCTACATCCAGGAAGTCGTCGAGGACGTGCGGCGCTGAAGCTTCATCACGGCCGCGAGGATTTTTCCAACCACCGCGTGTATTCCTCCGTGGTAATCTCGCTGGCGGCAAGCCCGCGGGTGAAAATCACTGCTTCTTCTTCGGGCGCCGCGAAATTGATGCCGTTGACACCCAAAAATGTGTAGGCGGCGACGAAGCCCGTGCGCTTATTGCCGTCGATGAAGGGAGGATTTTTCACGATGCTGACGGCATAGGCTGCCGCCATCTCGAAGAGCGTCGGCCTTCCGTAAGCATGCAGCTGCTGTGGCTTGGCTAGAGCGAACCCCAAGAGATTTTCATCGCGTAGGCCCGCACTGCCTCCGAAGCGCACGAGAAGTTGCCCATGGACGGCCAGTACCGCTTCCCGCGAGATCCAAACCGGCTCGCCTCTCACTTGGCCAACTCACGCAGCGCGTTGCGATAGCGGTCCATACAGCGCTCGGCGACTTCCATTGTCCTGGCAAAGTCGGATTTTTCGGCGGTCAGCTGGACAGTCTGGTCGGGTGCCTCCGTGAGGTAGAGGCTGGCACCCTCCTGCACTTTCAGTGCCGCAAGGGCTTCTTTGGGCAAAATGATGCCGAGCGAGTTCCCGATGCGGCGGACTTTGGTTTCAATGGCCATGTTATACTCAGCTGCTTTTGTCAAGCGGGGTGCGGTAAAGAGTTGCCGTGTGGCCGACGAGCAGGATCCGACGCGCGCCGGTGCGCTGCTCCATCAACGCGGCGAGTAAAATGGGGTCAGTCCTTACATATTGACATTTGGATCCAGTTTTATTCAGTGGCAACATGCCGAGAATGGCTCGAGCGGAGTATGTCGGGGCGCTTTACCACGTGATGGACCGGGAGGATCGTGAGGAGGTGATTTACCGGGATGCGGAGGACCGCCGCCTATTTTTGAAAGCTTTGGGACAGGCCTGTGAGCGGACGGGTTGGCGGGTGCATTCGTATGTCTTGATGAATAACCACTACCACTTGCTGCTGGAGACGCCGGAGGCGAATCTTTGCGCCGGAATGCTGCAGAACGAATGGATCAGTCGTCGCTTGGAGATGGGTGCGGCCCCGGGTAAGTGGCTATTGCTCGGACGCGGAGGGTCGTGCTGAAGTGCGGCGTCTTATGCGGAATATTGAAGTGGCAATATGTAAGGACTGACCCCTTTTGTATGACCCCTTTTGTACTTCTCGCAGTGGGACCAGATCTTCAAAGACAAGATGACCACCATGGCCGCCATC
>JBAXCT010000162.1:0-5458 GCA_037141375.1 Chthoniobacterales bacterium
CTCCCACCATCCCGAGATCGCCCGAGGACCCGATGACAAATTTCCAGCTGCCGCCCAGGTTGCGGCAAAGTTCACGCAGGGGGCGCTCCCCGTTGACTTCGCAGACCGCGAGAGCCTGAAGATCAAGCTTGCGGATGAAATCGGCTACCGCAGCCTCGTCTTCCTTCGTGCGAGGCGGGTCGGTGCGGCTCCCGAAAAACTCCAGATTCCACGCGCCAATGCGGATCTTCCAGGCGACACCCCTCGGTGCGCTGGAGGCGAGGCCCTGCGCGTTGTTGGCTTTGCCTCCCATCGCTCCGGCCGATGGCAGAGCGGAGGAACTCTCGACTGCTCCGCGTTTTTCGGACCAGCGGCGTTCGTCGGCGAGGCGGTCTGAGATTTCCTTCTGCGTCAGTTCGCCTTTGGTGCGCAGAATGTCCGCCAGATCCATGTTCCGGGTGAACCAGCTCCGTGGCCGTCGCGCCACCACGGATCCGTCCGTCACGACGTAATACCCGGCTTCCTGCCTTTGCAGGCGGACCTCCATACCCGGGGAAAATCCACGCATTCCCGCAGGTGTTTGCTCGCTGAAACGCTTGATAACATACAGCACGCCATCGGGGGCGAGGCGTGGTTGTGCCTCGGGCTGCTTGGGCGATGCAGCCGGTTCGGCTGTCGGCAATTGTTCTGGTATCGCGGAAGTCGCAGGCGGTGGCGACGGACGGAAAAGTTCCGGCCGCAGGAAATAAACGCCGGCCATGATGGCTGCCGCCAATAGGAACAAGGCGATGGTTGTCTTCATCAGTGCACAGGCTGTACCACGCCAGAAGTCAGTCCGAATCTCCCTCCAAACGCTTCGCAAAAAGTTTTAACGAGACGTGTCATCATTGTTTAAGGAGGTCAACCATATCGCCACAGCGATGAGCGCGGCGAGGGCGGCAAAGAGGCCTATCCGCTCGGGATAGCCGGGGAAGGGGACAAAGGTCCCGTACAGCGCCAGGCCTGGAGCAAGGGCCGCCACCGGAAAAACAATCCATCGCCACAGCGGCTGCGCCCGCGGTGTAAGCAGCATCAGGCGGACGGCGCCGATGGCCAGCGCCGTGTAAACAAGCACCAACAGCACCGCTTGCGCCGTCGCGGCGATAAAAAGGGTGTCGTAGCGTTTATCCGGCGGCACCCATAGCCCGGCGCCGATGGCCAGAAGCGCGCAACCCAGCACGAAACTCGCGGCTTGCTTTGGTGCCCCGTTGCCGTTGACCTCCGCGAGTCTGGTCGGCAGCCATCCCTCCCGGGCCAGCGCATAGATGCCTCGCGATGCCGCCACCGTGAAACCGATGGTGGTCGCGGTGAAATCCACCAGCACCGCAAACTGGATCCACCGCGCCGCCCACGGCCCGACGAGATTGTCCGCCATGACGGCGTAGCCGTCGATGGCGTCACCCCATGATTTGGCCGAGTGGTCGGGCCCGTAGTAAATCGTGCCGGCGTAGGAGCAAAGAATCAGGAGGAACGCGGTCATCACGACTGTGCCGACCAAGGCGATGGGAATATTCCTTCGCGGGTTGCTCGACTCCTCGGCCAGAGCTCCGGCCGTCTCGAATCCGCCGAAAAGCAGGATCGAAAACAGCAGCGCTGCGAAAAGATCACCTCCGTGCGGGTTGTTCCACGAAAAAACCGCCCATGTGTTGGCCGTTCCCGCATGCCACACGGCAGCCGAGGCGGTGATCAGGAATGGAATGACCGAAACTCCGACGATGAGGAATTGCACCCTTGTCGCCATGGCGGCACCGCGGATGTTGAGCCACCATGCCGAGACACACACCGCCAGCGCACCCGCCCACCATGGGAGTTCAAGGCCGAAGTCCCGAGAGGCAAACCTCGAGATCAGCTCACCCACCGCAATGATAAATCCTCCTGCGCCGGAGAAGATAAGCGACAACACATAGATCCCGAGGGCGGCGACCCCGGCCGTCCGGCCCCAGGCTCGCCCGACGTAGTCCCCCATCGCGCCAGCGCCTCCCGTCTCCGATGCATAGAACGCCACAACCAAGGAAAAAGCCACCATGCCAAGCGCCGCGAGCAGGACGGCAAGCGGTCCCGTCGCTCCGGCCACCGATGCCACGATCGCGAGGAAGAGAGCGATGTCGATGAGAGGGCCAATCGAAAAGCATTGGCCGATCAACTGGATGAGCCCGACCGAGCCCGACTGGAGTTTGCCCTGTCGCGAGGTTGACGCGCACGGTTCCGTCATCGGAAAAGTCTGCCGGACTCGCTAGGCGCCAAAAGAGAGCGGGAGCGCGTGAGTATTTTGCCGAGCATGGCGGAAGCTTAGCCTCAAAATCGCATCCCAAGCATCCAATATTCGCCAGAGGATCCGATGAGGGCTCAAGGCGATGTTGCCATGGTGCATTCGGATTGCTAATAGTCTCTCTGTGCAGAGCAAATACATAAAAACAATAGTCAGGGGATTGACCATCGGCGGCCTGTGCCTTGGCTTCGCAGGTGCCTGTGCCTCCGTCATCCTCTTCACGGTCGGCTACATTCAAAATCCTTTGATTGTCTCGGCGACCCCCGTTGTTTTTATCGCGATCTTTCTCGTCGTCACCATGGCTCTGCTGCAGAAGGACGCCGTGGCCGTTCGTCGCAGCGCTCGCAAGGATTCCTGACGCTAGCCGCGCAAGGATCTCCGCCTGTGGCCGCCAGTTGCAAGCTGGCGCCTTTTTACTGGAATTCCGCATTGGCCACCGCCGGATGGTTCTGGCTATTTTCACCGTATGAATCCCTCCGTGACCCCTCTGGCCGCACTCTCGTTTATTGTCGCGCCGGCCATGCTGACCAATGCCTGCGCCATCATGGGCCTGAGCTCGAGCAATCGTCTCGCTATCGCCACGCAGCGCGCCCGCGATCTGGCGAGGGAACTCGAGAGTGAAGGAGGTCTGCACTCACCCGACGCGATGCGCAGGTTGGACGAAATGGAGTCTGCCGCAGAGCGGTCGGAATTCATCATCCGTGCGCTGCGCGCTTTTTACTGCGCCATCGGCGCCTTCGGTCTGGCCACCCTGCTGTCCTTGATTGGTGCGGTGCTCGAGGCCGTGGATCCGCTCGGGATGGTGCGTGCCGTGGAGCTTCTCGCCCTGTGCGCCGGAACCCTCGGCTTCGGCGGTCTCGTCATGGGTTCGGTGCACCTTCTGCGGGAAACCCGCATCGCCGTGCGCGAACTCGACGCGCGCTCGGCCGGCCTGCGGGCCAAGGCCGAGCAGTTCCGCCGCGCCGCGGGATCATAAAACCTCAGCCATTTCACGCGCAGGTTGACATTCCCCCCGGGCGGCACCAGCCTCATTGGACTCATGCCGTTCACCAAGCTTGGACTATCCAAGCCACTTCTTGAAGGCGTCCAAGCGATGGGCTACGGGGATCCCACCCCGGTCCAACTCCGGGCGATCCCACCGGGCCTCGAAGGCCGCGACATTATAGCCTCTGCCCAGACCGGCACGGGCAAGACCGCCGCGTTCGCGTTGCCCACGCTGCAAAGGCTTGGTTCTCATGGCAAATTGCGCTGTCTGGTGCTTGAGCCGACGCGCGAGTTGGCCATGCAGGTGGAAACCTCCATGCGCGATCTCGCACGATTCACCGACCTGCGCATCGGCTCAGTCTTCGGTGGTGTCGGCTACGGCGCGCAGCGCACCGCCTTGCGTGACGGTCTCGATGTTCTGGTGGCCACCCCGGGAAGGTTGGAGGATCACTTGCAGCAGGGCACGGTGCGCCTGCAAGACATCGAGGTGCTCGTGCTCGATGAGGTCGACCGCATGCTCGATGTGGGTTTCCTTCCTCCCATGAAGCGCATCATCGCCAAGTGCCCGAAGAACCGGCAGACGCTCTTCTTTTCCGCCACATTGCCTCCGGAGATCGCCGACCTTGCCGCTTGGGCTTTGCGCGATCCGGTGCGGATCGAGGTCGGGTCCTCGCATTCTGTCGCCTCCATGGTGAAGCACGGTGTCTACATCACCGACCAAGGTCGCAAGTTCGGGATGCTTCTCGCTCTGCTCGACGCCACCGACTATCAGAGCGTGCTCATTTTCTCGCGCACCAAGCACGGTGCCGACCGTATCGCAAGGCGCTTGCGTGACAACAATCACTCGGTCGCCGTGCTGCACGCCAACCGCTCGCAGAACCAGCGCATCGAGGCCCTCGCCGGATTCAAATCCGGCAAATACGAAGTCATGGTGGCGACCGACATCGCCGCGCGCGGCATCGATGTGGCGGGGGTGACCCATGTCATCAACTACGACATCCCGCAGCATCCCGAGGACTACGTCCACCGCATCGGCCGCACCGGCCGCGCCCAGCAGGAGGGTGATGCGTTCACTCTCGTCGCCCCCGACGAGTTGAAAAAACTCGCGGCCATCGAGCGCTTCATCGGACAGAAGATCGAGAGGCTCAAGCTGGAGGGGACGAACGTGCCTCTGCACGGTGAGGAACACGCGCAGCCGCGTCCCCCGAAGATCGAGCCGCGGCTCGATGGGCGAGGGGCCAATTTCAGCAAAATGCGCCGGCGCGGCCCCCGCCGGTAGAGTGGCGGCTGGGGCTCTTCAGCCCTCAGCGGGCTTGCCTTGCTATTCCAGAGCCCTGATGCTCGATGGCATGTATCCCATGATGAAACGCTTTCTTCCGCTTCTGGTTGCTGTCATTGCCACCTCCTTTTCGTCCCTTGCGGCGGAGTCAAAGCCCATTCTCGTCGTGATGACGAGTCATGCCGAACTGGGTGATACCGGCGAGAAGACCGGATACTATCTGGGCGAACTCACCCATCCACTCGAGGTTTTCGAGCAGGCTGGTCTCCCGGTGGAGCTAGCCTCGATCAAGGGAGGGGAGCCTCCGGTCGACGGCCTGAAGCTGGAGGATCCTGTCAACGCACGCTATTGGAGCGACAAAGACTTCCGCGCGAAGCTCGCTTCGACCAAGCGTCTCTCAGACTTGAACCCGTCCGACTACGCCGCCGTCTTCTTCGTCGGCGGACACGGCACGATGTGGGATTTTCCGGATGATGCCGATGTCCAAAAAGTTGTGCGCGTTCTCTACGAGTCCGGCGCGCCGGTCGGTGCGGTTTGCCACGGGCCGGTCGCCCTGGTCAACGTGAAGCTCTCCGATGGAAGTTATCTCATCGCGGGCAAAGAGGTCAGTGCCTTCACCAATGCCGAGGAGGAAAAAGTCGGCAGGACCAAAGTCGTGCCGTTTCTCCTTGCCACGAAAATGGAGGAGCGCGGGGCCAAGCATGTTGCGGCGCCCGATTTTCAAAAGCAGGTCGTGACCAGTGCTCACCTCGTCACCGGACAGAACCCCGCGTCCGCCGCCGGCGTCGCCGAGGCCATGGTCAAACTTCTGCCTCCGCAAAAGTAAGCCACGCCGAGCGGTGCCCGGCTCTAGTCAGGAAGCCGCCGCGTTTTTGCGGATGACCTCGAGGGTCTCCCAGCGTGCGTAG
>JBAXCT010000163.1:0-5407 GCA_037141375.1 Chthoniobacterales bacterium
ATCCGGAATGCCCGCCGGAGTAGGTATTTCCTTCATCCGTCGTCACCGAGCTCGAGCCCTGATGTGAAAAACTGCCTCCACCGCCCGAGGTAGAACTAGAGTGGGAGACGCTGCCGCCGCGGTCGTTGGAGAAACTTCCCGAGCGCGAACCGCCCCAGGCCCATGCCTCCGACGCGGTGAGTTGCGCCGCGGCCAGAGCCGCGGCGAGGATGATGCTGGATTTTGCGTTCATGAGTTGTGTGTCTCGGGGATGACTCAGCGCCTGCGCTTCATGGTGACTTCGTCCGCGTCTGGCATCGGCTTTCCGTTCATGGTCTGTTTCGTTGCTTTGGTTTTGACCGTATTGACGTCGACCGAGGTGATCGACATCGTCGAAGACACTTTCGAACCGTCGGCCAGCACCGCCTCGCTCTTGATTGACCACACCTCGCCGTCCTTCGTCCAGAAGCTTTCTCCGAACCCCCCATCGGCCATGAAGTTCCACGACCTGATTGCCTTCGCCGCAGGATCCCAAGCGATCCATTGTGTGGATTGCAGGAGGCTGACGTCTTTGTAATTTATCGTACGGGTGGCCACGATGAAGTTTTGTCCCGGCGCCCAAGAGAAGGTGATGTGACCGGCCTCCGCAGCTTGGGTGTCCTCCATCCACTCCCCGATGGCCCATTCAAGATCGCTGAGGAATTCATATTGGCTCGGGCCGGCGTCTGGTGCCTCGCGCACTCTTGAAAGCAACCATTGGCCGTCTTTCTTGACCAAGATATTGCTGTAGCGGGCGCGGCTTGGCGCCGATCCATCCGGAGAGAGCACCGTGGATGTCCCCTCCTCGAGGGCGACGTCGTCCTTGAGAAAGCGCAGCGCTGCCATGTCGATGCGGATTTTGAGCCCTTTGTTCGTCGCGAAAAATCGTGCAAAATTATTTTCGATCGCTTCGCGGCCCGAAAAGCGCTTGCCACGTTCGTCGACATAATCGCCGTCCGTCGTCCAGCAAGCCGCCACGGCCTTGGCATCCGCCCGGTGAAAGGCCTCCACAAAATGCTCGGCGGCTTTGACGATGGCTGCCTCCTCGGCTTCTGTATCCGAGGTCTGGGCGTGGCTGGTCGCGTAGCAGCAGCAAGCGGCCAAGGGGAGGATAAGGAGCGAGATGATGTTATTCTTCATGCTTTGGCTGCTAAGCCTACAACGATTCCAGCGAGGCGCAAGCGAGGCTAATGACCGGGGGACTATCGCAGGATGAGGGCATATTCGCCCTTATCCAGCAACGCGGTGTCGAGGGATCTGCGCAGCTGGTCGGCTTTAACTTTGACGCCGTTTGCGTCGTAGATCGCGACGGCAATGGCCTTGTCGCCGGGCGCGAGTTGATCGACAAAGATGTCGATATCGTAAAAGACACCCAGCGCGTCACCGGGACGGTCTTCTTTGAGCAGGGCCAGCGCATGGGTGAAGCGCGCCGATTGGTCGGTGGGCGACTCAGCGACGACGGCCCCTGTTTCGTCCGGTGGAACACTTTTGCCTGCGAGCAGATCCATGCGTCGCCGATAATCCTGCACCGAGAGGGCGTAGGGGTTCGATTTTGTCGCAGTCTCATACGCCGCCTCCAACGAGGCGAACTGTCCCCGGCGACCGAAGCGGTCTCGCGCGAAGCGAAAAATGGTGTCCGTGATCTTCGGATCTTGGCACAGTTGGAGCAGCGCATCGTCAGCTGTTTTGCCGAGGCCGACACGGTCTGCCGCAGATAACACGTTGGCCAGATGCCCGTCGCGTGCGCCGGCCCGAGCCGCATCGGTCATGGCTGCGGGAGCCTCTCCGCTTTTGCCAAGCTTGTGCGCCCCTATGGAGCGAGCAGTCAGAGGCAATGACTTCGGTGCGTTGCTCGGCATCGCAGCCATGGCCAGCAACTCCTCCCACTTTTGTAGAGCGATGAGCGCCTCAACGCGCGCGGCATACGCGCTGCTGTCCTGTGCGGCCTTTTTCGTCGTGATCAGTTCGAGTGCGTCCTTGCTCCGGCCGATGCGATTGAACCATGCGGCACAGTTCGCCTGCTGGGCTGGGCTGGCCCCGGCAAATGCGGCTGAGAGCTTGATGAAGTACTCCTCCTCCGTTCCCGCGCCGGACTTGATCATAGTCTCCGCAGCGGGAATGAGAGCCGGATTGTTCGGCGACAGGTCCTGCAGTGCGGACTCCGCCCATTGGTGTGCTTTCTCTGGGGATTGGGGAAAGGCGTTGAGGGCCATGGCGATCGCTCTGTTCGCGTGCGGCGTGCCCTGCAAAGCGTCAACTAGCGAGGTGATTTTCTCCGCCGCTCTTTGATCCTCCGGGTTGGTGATGCCCGGAAGATTGAGCATGGGCACATGCCGGGCCATCAACAGTCGCAGGAGATCTAGCTTTCTGTCCGGATCATGCCCGGCCGCCGCAGCCGTCGCTTGCGCGATGGACTCGGCCAGATTGCCTCGTCTCAGGGCGCGCTCGGAACGGAGCATGGATTCCTGGCTCGCCTTGCTCGTTGTGTTCAGCGCGGTGAGAGATTGCTCAAATTGTGCATCCGTGCCCACACGCGAGGCCAGCCGTGCCCACTCATCCGTTTCGTCTTCGCTCAGCTTGCTCGCCGTCGCCAGCTCCTCCCATCGGGGCAGCGCGATGGGATCGTTGAAGCGGCTCTGCACGAAGACCAAAGCACGCCGCACGAAGGAGTTCTCCCGCCGCAGATTGCCGGCGGAGATGATCTCCAACCGCGCCCTCATCAGGTCGCCTTTGCCCGCACTCTCCACCGCTTGCCGCGCCAGTTCCTCCGCTCTCCATCCGGTGAAAAAATAAATCATCGTCCCGCCTGCAACCGCACCCAGGACCACGATGGCTGGCAGCCACCACAAAATACGGCGCATCACCGCCTGTGTCGGCGTATCGACGTGGTGCCAGTTCATCGGGCCGGTGGCCTGATCCCACCAACGGCCGAAGCTGTAAGTGAGAGTGGACCACAGACGGACCAGCCATGGGTCTTCTTGCCATGCCATGCGGCGGAACCTAGCCGTATCCTCCGCCCAAAGCAAAACCTGCGCTTTCTTCTTAGGTGTCGATGTTTGAGACAGCAGAGAGCATATGCTTTCTCGAAGGCAATTAGCCGCCTTTGGTTTTGACCGGTTTTCCGGCGGACAGGCTTTCGTAGAGCCGAACAATATCGTCTTCGGTGACATCGACGAACGAGTCTATGCTGCGGACCGCCGCCAGCACTGCTTCATGGGAAATATCCGCGCGGGCTGTGTCTGACGGCTTGGGGCGGTGGAAGCGGGCGGGATATCTCCGCCAAGGGAACCAAAAGTTGAAGGCCACGGCAAAAAGCACCAGACCCAGCGCATTCACGCCGACCGGCCAGAGGGCGAAGGAATATCCCAAGTCGAAAATCTTCGGGCCGGCGATCACGGCGATGAGGGCGGTGGATCCTCCCGGTGGATGGAGGCACCCCAGAAGCTGCATGCCTAAGACGGCGAAGCCCACCGCGCAGGCTGCCGCCAGCACCGTGTCGGGTATGAGCTTGTGGCAGCTCACGCCGACCAGCGCCGAAAGAACATGGCCTGCCAGCACTGGCCACGGTTGGGAAAACTTGCCGAGAGGGGCGGCGAAGAGCAGGAACACGGTGGCACCCATCGAGAAGACAACAAAAGATTCGGGGGATGGACCGTAAAAATAGCGCCCTATTCCGATGGTGCCGGCGATCGCCAGAAAAGCGCCCGCACTCGCGACGATCTTTTCCGGCCACCCGGTTTCGTCCCATTCGATACCCATCCACGCTTTGACTTCTTTCATAGATCCGAAAGGGATCGAGCGGATCCCAGCAAAAGGCAACCCGAATTGCGCGCCAACCTTGCGGTACGCCGTGAAAACGCTACGACGAAATTGGTGCAAGATGGGCATTGCGGCGACCCATAGCCAGCGGTAAAGAACTACGAGGTGAGCGACACGATACCAGATGCGGAGTTGGAGGCAGAGGCCAGACGCCTTGAGGAATTATCCGTGCAATTGATCAGGGAGAAGGACTGGCAAGCCCTCGAGCAGCTCCTGTCGCCCGCCTGCCAGTTCGTCACCGGCCAAGGTTCGTGCGATCGCGCCGAAGCGATGAAGCTGATGAAGGAGATGAATCTCGGCGAGGTCCGCTTCAAGGACTTCACGGTCACCCAAGCGGGGGACAATCTCATTGTCAGCTTCTGGCTGAGCGCGCCCGAAATGATCGGGGGCAAGGATCTCTCCACCGATTTTTCGCCACGCTTGAGCGTCTGGCAACGGGGCGCGGCGGAGTGGCAGTGCATTGCCTACGCGGACTTCAACCGGGTGTGAGGCCGCGAGGTCAGGCCGGAGGTGGACTTGATGGAGCGTCAGGGTTTGAGTCGCGCGACGTAGCTGTTCTCCACCGACAATCCGCCTAGGCCGAAGTATATGCCCAAGCCATAGTTTTGGTAAACGGTGTTGCCTGTCGTCATCGTGCTGCCCGGGTAGTTGAGCGGTGTCCATTTGGCTGGGCCGAATCCGGTGGCGGTCCGATTGACCGAGACAAAGGCGGGGCCGTTGGTGGTGGTGGCGATGAGGTTGTATCCGCCTTCGCGCCCGGTGATGCCCTCGAAGTGAGTGAAGCCGGGAGTGCTGGTATCGGCAAAGTAAGTCAGGTTGGTGAAGGTTCCCTTGCTGGTGTCGTAGTCGACAAGAAAAGCTGTGTTGGTGCCGTTGTTGTCTGCCCCGCCGGCGATCGTGTAGGAACTGCTGTTGCTGCCGTTCTGCCAGATGCCGTAGGCCGTGGTGCCGGACGGCGCGGTTCCGGCGTTGGTCGGGGCGAGGATCGTCCAGGTTTTGCTCGTGATGTGATAGATGAAGGCATTCCCGGTGCCGGCATTAGGGATCGGCTTCGATAGGTTTGTGGTCAGGTCGTAGTTGCCGACCACGAGGTCGCCCATCGTGCTATGGGGAATGGTGTTGCACACGCTCACGCCGACAGTGGTGAGGCTGTTGGTCGGGACATCGATCTGCGTCCAGTTGCCCTTGCTGCCATCTAGCGGCCCGGTGAACATTACGCCGTGATTGAGCGTGTATGGTGCGCCCTGCTTGTATTCGTAGCTGCCTACGATGCGCACGTTGCCCGCGCCGAGCGTCGGGTTGAAGAGGGCGGTGTTGGGACCATAAAAGAGCGAGCTGGTCACGGTCTGTCCTGGGAATTTTGGCGCGACCTTATAATAAGTCCCCCGGCCGGTGTCCAACGAGCCGAGCCACCATAATCCGCTGACGCTGATGTCGTCCTTGTTGAGGTAGCTTCCCGTGAGGATCACCTGCTTGGAATTGTAACCGCGCACACCGGTCACCGATTCGTTGTTACGGAGGATTTGTTCGTAGGAAATTTCCGGGGTGAGGTCGGAATTTATCAGCGTGG
>JBAXCT010000164.1:0-5376 GCA_037141375.1 Chthoniobacterales bacterium
ATACCAGAACGGGTTGGTTCTGGTCACCGGGTCGGTCGGCAGCGGCAAAAGCACCACGCTGGCCGCGCTGGTCGAGGAGGTCAACCGCACGCGCCACGACCACATCATCACCTTGGAGGATCCGATCGAATACCTCCTCACCCCGCAGGGATGCCAGGTCAATCAGCGGGAGGTCCACACGCACACGGAATCCTTTGGCGCCGCCCTGCGTGGCGCGCTACGTGAGGATCCTGATGTGATTATGGTCGGCGAGATGCGAGATCTCGAGACCATCTCCCTGGCCATCACGGCCTCGGAGACCGGGCACCTTGTGCTTGGAACCCTCCACACCGCCAACGCCGCAAGGACGCTTGACCGGTTGCTCGACGTCTTCCCGGTGGATCAGCGCGAACAAATTCGAGTCATGGTCAGCGAATCCCTGCGCGGGATTATTTCCCAGCAACTCGTGCCGCGGCAGGACGGAGCGGGCCGCGCTCTTGCTTTGGAAATTCTGGTCAACACTCCGGCGGTGGCCAATGTGATCCGCGAAGCCAAGACCTTCATGCTCCCGGGAATCATCCAGACGGGAAAAAAGCTCGGGATGAAGCTCATGGACGACTCCCTGACTGAACTTTACCGAGCCGGCCTCATTTCCGCCGAAGAGGCAGTCGCCCGCGCCGAGCAAAAACCCCAGATGAAACAGATCTGCGGTCTTCTTTGAATCATGGCACACATCGACCATCTTTTTGAAATCCTGATCAATGCCGGCGCTTCGGATCTGCATCTGGCCGAAGGTCAACCGCCGAAGATTCGTCGGCACGGGGATGTCATCGCGATCCGCGAGGAGATCCTGACCGCCGAGGAGATGAATTACATGCTCAGCGAGATCTGCTCTCCGCGCAACTGGGAGCGCTATCAGGAAAAAGGCGATCTCGACTTTGCTTATGAGATGAACGCGGACAACCGTTTTCGCTGCAACTACTTCAAGCAGGTCCACGGATTGGGGGCGGTCTTCCGTTTGATTCCCACCCGCATCGCCACCCTCGATCAACTCGGCCTCCCGCCCGTCATCAAGGAATTCGGCCACCTGCGCGGAGGCCTCGTTCTGGTCACCGGACCGACAGGGTCAGGCAAGAGCACAACGCTGGCCGCGCTCATCGACTACATCAATTCGAACTTCGGCCGGCACATCGTCACGGTGGAGGAACCGATCGAGTTCGTGCACTCCAACAAGAAGAGCATCATCACCCAGCGCGAGGTGCCCGAGCATTCCACCAATTTTCCCGCCGGCCTCAAGGCAGCGCTTCGCGAGGATTGTGATATTGTCCTCGTCGGCGAGATGCGCGATCTGGAGACGATTTCGCTGGCGTTGACCGCGGCGGAAACCGGCCTGCTTGTCTTCGGCACTCTGCATACCAACAATGCCCGCAAGACGGTGGACCGCATGATCGATGTGTTTCCCTCCGACCAGCAGTCGCAGGTTCGCACCATGCTGGCCGCCTCGCTTCGCGGGGTGGTGGCGCAGCTTCTGCTCAAGCGTCAGGACGGGGGCGGCCGCATTGCGGTGAACGAGATCCTCGTGGTCAACAGCGCCGTCGCCGCCATCATCCGCGAGGGCGCAACCCAGAAACTGCAGGATGCCATCGTCGGCGGAAAAGCCCAGGGCATGCAGTTCATGGACGATGCGATCTGGGCGCAACTCCAGCAGGGATTGGTCTCGCCGCACGAGGCCTTCATGAAGGCGATCGACAAGAACCGCTTCAAGGCCTACCTGCCCGCCGAGGAGGCGGAACTGGCCAACTCGGCCGGGTCGCCCGCCTGATCATCTTTTCGTCCCTTGCCCGCGGGCGCGGGGGCGGATAATGATGCCTGCTCTTTCCGGACGAGTCGGGGAGCAGCTATGAAGTCCACCATCCCAGTCGGAGAAATCGCCGCCTTCCTCGAGGCGCGGCACTCGGACCCTTTTCAGACGCTCGGCATGCGGAGGGCTGGAAGCAGCCTTGCGGTGCGTGTTTTTCGCCCGGATTGCGCGGCGGTCAAGGTGGTGGATGCGGGCAACCTGGGGAGGGTTTTCGAGGCAGCCAAGGTGCATCCCGACGGATTCTTCGAGGTGATTTTCCCCAAGGGAGAAAGCGAGTTTCCATACCTCCTGCGCTTGCGCAACCACGAGGGCGAGGAATGGGATGAGCGCGACGCCTATTCCTTCGGACGTGTTCTGGGAGAGACGGATGTCCACCTCTACGCCGAGGGAAACCACTGGGATCTCTACCGCAAACTCGGCGCGCACCTTGGCCGCGTCGAAGGTGTCGAGGGGACCTCGTTCAGTGTCTGGGCCCCCAACGCGCAGCGTGTCAGCGTGGTCGGTGACTTCAACGGATGGGATGGCCGGGTGCACACCATGCGCAAACTTTTCGGGAGTGGTGTATGGGAAATTTTTATCCCGGGCCTCAAGGAGGGGGCGCACTACAAATTCGAGATCAAGGGTTGTCATGGGGACGTTTTTCTCAAGAGCGACCCGTTCGCCTTCTACGGACAACACGGGGTGCAGACCGCATCCATCGTTTACGATCTCGACCGCTTCCGGTGGTCCGACGGCGATTGGATGAAACACCGGGCGGAGCAGCATTGGCACAAAAAGCCGGTTAGCATTTACGAGGTGCACCTTGGTTCATGGCAGCGGGTCGTCGAAGATGGCGACCGTCCGCTCAGCTACACCGAACTCTCGCAGCGGCTCATTCCTTATTGCTTGGAGATGGGATTCACGCACCTCGAGCTGATGCCCGTGGCCGAGCATCCTTTCGACGGCTCGTGGGGATACCAGATCGCGGGTTACTACGCGCCGACCAGCCGCTTTGGCAATCCCGACGAATTCCGCCACTTCATCGACGAGTGTCATAAGGCGGGCATCGGCGTGATCCTCGACTGGGTGCCGGCTCATTTTCCGAAGGATGCACACGGGCTGGCCATGTTCGACGGCACGCATCTCTACGAGCATGCTGATCCCCGGCAGGGCGAGCACCAGGACTGGGGCACCTACATTTTCAACTACGGCCGCAATGAGGTGCGGAACTTTCTCATCGCCAATGCGCTGTTCTGGTTCGACCAATACCACATCGACGGACTGCGGGTGGATGCGGTGGCCTCCATGCTCTATCTCGACTATTCGCGCGAGGCGGGCGAGTGGGTGCCCAACTGCTACGGTGGCCGCGAAAATCTCGATGCCATTTATTTTCTGAAGCGCTTCAACGAGGTCAGCTACGAACGCTTTCCCGGCATCATCACCATCGCGGAGGAGTCGACTGCCTGGCCCGGCGTCTCGCGTCCCACCTACCTCGGCGGTCTGGGCTTTGGTTTCAAGTGGAACATGGGTTGGATGCACGACTTCCTCAACTACATGAGCCTGGATCCGGTCTACCGCCGGTATCATCAGGGCAGCATCACTTTTTCGCTGCTCTACGCCTTCCACGAACATTTCGTCTTGGTCCTCAGCCACGACGAGGTGGTGCACGGCAAGGGCGCGCTGCTCGGCAAGATGCCCGGTGATATGGGGCAGAAGTTCGCCAACCTGCGCATGCTTTATGGCCTCATGTGGGCGCATCCCGGCAAGAAACTGCTCTTTCAGGGCGGCGAATTCGGGCAGTGGGACGAATGGCGCTACAACCAGAGCCTCGACTGGCACCTGACCCAATTTCCCCTCCATGCGGGCCTGTCCCGCCTCGTCCGGCACCTCAACAGCATCTACAAAAGCTTTCCGGCGTTCTACGACCTCGACGACACGCACGAGGGGTTCGAATGGATTGACTTCCACGATGCTGACAACAGCGTGGTTGCCTTCCTGCGCAAATCCGCCGAAGGACAAATTCTCGTCTTCGCCATGAACGCCACGCCGGTGGTCCGGGGAGGCTACCGGATCGGCGTGCCCGCCCCCGGTTTTTACCGGGAAATCCTCAACACCGATGCCGAAGTCTTCGGTGGCGGGAACGTGGGCAACCATGGTGGTCTACCCTCGGAACTCACCCCCTGGCAAGGTCGCGAACACTCGATCATGATCGAACTGCCCCCCTTGTCGCTCTGCGGTTTTGTTCTGGAAAAGAAGTCAGCCTGAATATTTCGTTTGCCCTTTCTAGGCAAAAGGCTAATTCTGCATCGCAGATCATGAAATCCATCAAGTTCTCCTCCCCGCAATCTGAAGCGTTCACTTTGATTGAACTTCTCGTCGTTATTTCAATCATCGCCATTCTGGCCTCGCTCGCCATTCCTGCGATCACAAGCGCCCTCGGGAAAGGTCAGATGACACAGACACTCAATAACGCACGGCAACTTCACTTCGCCACACAATCGATGTCGATCGATACAGCTGTGTCGGGCAGTTGTGCTACCTGGACAATGACCGAGAGCAACCAAGTGCAGACAGTCTCCTCATTCTTGGCTTCTTTGGCTAACGGCAACTACCTCAAGTGGCCCGAGATACAAAAACTTGTTACTGCTCCCGGTGTTTCACCAAAAGGCACCAACGCTGACGCATTTTCGGCAACAAACATAGCTTTCACCATCTTCAAAACAGAGGAAGCAAGTCCTTCGGATCAACCCTTTTTAATCACAAAAAATTGGCAAACACCTGGAACTTTGAATGCCTCAATCGCGCCCTATGGTGAAAAGGGATTTGTTGTTTTTCGCAAAGGTGGAGATGGCGCGGCTTTCACGCGTCCGACTGATGCAACGAATCCTGCTGCCTTAGGCACAAATCTAGCGCTTACGAACTTGCTGTAGGAGCGGGACATTTTAGGCTTCCAATGGCCGCCAAGATGCGGTCGCTGGTTTGTTGGTAATGCTCTCGCCCGAGAGCGTGCTCCTCAGAAAAATCCATCGGCTTCCCGATGGCGATCGTTATTTGCGAGGATCGAGGCAGTCGCTGATTCTTCGGGAAGGCCTCGTAGGATCCGAAAACACGCATCGGCACCACGGGTGCGCCGGTCTTGGCCACGATCATACCGATGCCGGGTTGGGCTGACTGAAGTTTGCCGTCGGGGCTGCGTGTTCCTTCTGGAAAAACCAAGATCGCTCCACCCGCGCGCACCACGCGGATGGCCGCCATCAATGCGCTGCGGTCCGCGTTTTTCTGGTCCACCGCGATGACGTTGAGTTGGGGCAGAATGCCGCCTAGGACCGGCCAGTCGAGCAGGGACTTGCGCGCGAGGTAGTGGATCGCGCGCTGGCAGGCTACTCCGGCCAAAGGGGGATCAAAAAAACTGGCATGGTTTGCAGCGATAACGCAGGGACCTTGCTCGATGACGTTCTCGGCGCCGATCACCCGGTAGTTGAAAAATGTTCGCGCGAGGGCCTTGCTCAGCGAATAGCCGAGCAAATACCAGAAGGTCATCCTTTGTTGCATGCGAT
>JBAXCT010000165.1:0-5363 GCA_037141375.1 Chthoniobacterales bacterium
CATCATTGCGGCTGCGGCTTCGGCACCCGAAGGCAAGGAGGCGCTCGCTTTCGCCCTCGCCTCGGTCGCGGCGGGACCGGCCACGCGGTGCGCCTGGGCCGATCAGGCTTGGCAGGATGCCTCCAACGCCAATCCGGCGCTGCTTCCGGCCTCGTCGGTCATGGTCGAGGATCACCATTGGACGCTCGATGAGGCGGTGGTTCGACTCGATCGCGTTTTTATCGGAGCCCCGCTCGAACGACGCGTCGATTACGCCGAGTGGCTCGCCGCGCACGGCCGCCCGCGCGAAGAGATCACCCGCCGCATCACCAAGAAAGACGCGCGTGCCTCCGCCCGGGCCTTCCGCGTTCGCGCCGAGACCGCCGCCGGGGCTGAGGATTGGCAGGCGGTCATGGCCATGCTCGACGAGGGCTCGCTCCTCGACGAGCCATCGACCTGGTTCCTGCGCTCCCGCGCCGAGTTCGCGCTGGGCCGCGAGTCGGCCGCCCGCACGTCGTTGCGCAGGGCGCTGCAATCCGCGATCGCGGCGAAGAATCTGCCTTCCACCCTCGCGCAGGCCGATGGCATCGGGCAGACCGCACTGGCCGATGAGGTGCTGGTCGCTGCGTGTGCCGAGCCTTCCGAGGCGGAATACGCCCTGCGCGTGGCGCGCTGGCGCTTCGGGCAACGCGGCGAACCAGGCCGAATGGACGAAGTTTTCCGCCTTGCCTCCCAGAACGTGGCGGGAACACCGACCCTGCGCGACATGCGCTGGCGGCGCAACCTTCTCGAGGGTCAGGCTGTTTCTCCCGAACTCACCGGGAAGGCTCTCGAAGCGGAACCGTCGAACGTGGACTTCCGCCTCACGCACGCGCTGGCTCTGCTGCGCGGCGGACATACGGCCGAGGCGCGTGCCGTCCTCGCCCCGCTCGAACCGGTGAGCCACCAGCTTTTCGCCGGACAAAACGCCATTCTCGCCGCCGTGCTCGGGGCGACAGGTTCCTCGGGTGCATCCACGGCCTTGGCCAAATCCATCAATCCTCGGCAGCTCACGGATTCGGAATACCGCCTAGTCTACACGCTCGTGCCGGCCGTCGGCGAAAAGTAGGAGGTCTTTTCTTCGGTCCGCGCGCACCCCGCGCCACGATTCACCTTCCCGGCGCCATTTCGAGGAGGAATCCCTTGAGATATTCCGACTCGGGCAGGCCGGCGATCACCGGGTGGTCGGCCCTCTGGAAATAATGCTCCCGCACGCGGGCCGTGCGCTTGGCGTCGACCATGGCCTCGGTGATGACCTCCCGGAAAGCGTCCGGCGAAACATGGTGCGAGCAGCAGAAGGTGGCGAGTAATCCGCCGTTGCCCAGCATGGCCGCAGCGCGGAGGTGGATTTCTTTGTAGCCGCGCATCGCATCGTTCAGTCGCGCCCGGTCGCGGGTGAAGGACGGGGGATCGAGGATGATGAGATCGTATTCGTCGCCCTGTCGGGAGGAGGACTTGAGCCAGTCGAAGACATTGGCCTCGATCGTTTTGATCGTCACGCCGTTGAGCCGGGTGTTGGCTTCGATGGCGGTGCAGGCGTCGGCCGAAACATCGATGGCGGTCACCTCGGTCGCCCCGGCCTGTGCGCAGGCGAGGGCGAAGCCACCCTGGTTGCTGAAGCAGTCGAGGACGCGCAGGCCTCGGGCCCGCGCGGCGACGAGGGCGTAATTGTCGCCTTGGTCGAGATAGAGCCCGGTTTTTTGTCCGGCGGGCAACTCGATCCCGAAGCGCACCCCGCCGAGTTCGACCTCCATCGGGGACGGCGTCTCGCCGCGCAGCACCCCGACCGCGGACTCCATGCCCTCGGCCCGCCGGACGGGAGCATCGTTGCGCTCGATGAGGCTGCGTGGAGAGAGCACTTCCATGACGGCATCGGCGATCAGTTCCTTGCGCTGGTCCATCGACAGGGTGAGCGTCTGCAGCACGGCGCAATCATCGTAGCGGTCGAGAATGAGGCCAGGCAGGCCGTCGCTCTCGCTCCATACTTCGCGCCGGGCCCGCGGGTCGAGGCCGAGCTTGTCGCGGTATTCCGAGGCCATCTTCAGGCGCCGCAGGAAAAAATCCGCATCCAGATCCTGCCGCTGGCGGGAGAAGCGGCGCGCGGGAATTTTCGAGCGGCTGTTGTAGATCGCGCTGCCGAGGAAGCGGTCGCGCTGGTCTTTCAATCCGATGACATCGCCATCCACCGGCGCACCGGTGACCTTGAGCACCTCGTTGTCGTGCACCCAGTCGTGGCCGTGGAAAACCCGCGCGCGCGGGCGGACAATGATGCTGGCCATCGCTCAGTAGTCGAGGATGGCTTCGGGCCGGATCGCGAGGCCTCCACCAGGTTTTTCCGGATATTCGAAGACACGACCCTCGTAGTTGCGGAGGACGACTTTTTCTTTGTCGTGGTAAAGCACGTAGCCTGGGCTGACGGGAACCTTGCCGCCGCCGCCTGGCGCATCGATGACATACTGGGGCACGGCGTATCCGGTGGTGTGGCCGCGCAGCGCCTCGATGATTTCCATGCCCTTGGCCACGCTGGTCCGTAGGTGGGCCGAACCGTGGATCAGGTCGCACTGGTAAAGGTAGTAGGGGCGCACGCGGCAGCGCAGCAGCTTGTGGATGAGGTCCCGCATGGTGTCCGGGTCGTCGTTCACCCCTGCGAGCAGCACGCTCTGGTTGCCCAGCGGAATACCAGCGTCGGCCAAACGCCCGAGCGCGTCGCGCACTTCGGTGGTGAGTTCGCGCGGATGGTTCACGTGCACGCTCATCCACAGCGGATGGAATTCCCGCAGCATGGCGCACAGTTCCGGTGTGATGCGCTGCGGGAGGAAGATGGGGATGCGCGTGCCGATGCGGAGGAATTCGATGTGCTTGATCGCGCGCAACCGCGACAGGATGCCGCGCAGCTTTTCGTCCGAGAGCAGCAGCGCATCGCCGCCCGAGAGCAGCACGTCGCGCACCTCGGTGTGCTTGGCCAGATATTCATAGATGGCCTCGAAGTCGGTCTCCAACTCCTGCTCGCCCGCGCCGCTGACCACGCGGCTGCGCGTGCAGTAGCGGCAGTAGCTGGCGCAGCGGTCGGTGACGAGAAAGAGCGCGCGATCCGGATAGCGGTGCACCAGCCCGGGCACTGGCATGTGCGAGTCCTCCCCGCACGGATCCGCCATTTCGCCGACGCTGACCACCGCTTCGCCCGGCAGGGGAATCACTTGGCGGCGGATCGGGCAGTCCGGGTTATCCGGTTCGATGAGGTTGAAGTAGTGAGGCGTGATGGCGAAGGCCAGCTTGTGCGAGGTGAGCAGAAGCCCCTCGCGCTCGGATGGCGTGAGCCGCAGGTATTGCTCCGCCTGGTCGATGCGGGTGATGCGGTGTCGCAACTGCCAGCGCCAGTCGTTCCACGAGTCCACCTCCACCTCGGGCCAGAAGCCCGGGGCGTGGCTGCGAAAATCGCGGTCTGCTTTCATCGGTGACTTCTTTGGACGGATCAGGCCTTCACGCGTTCAATCTGCGCCCCGACCGCATTGAGTTTTTCGTCGATCCGCTCGTAGCCGCGGTCGATGTGTTAGACGCGGTTGATCTCGGTCACGCCCTCGGCCGAGAGTCCGGCGAGCAGCAGGGCGGCGGAGGCGCGCAGGTCGCTGGCCATGACGGGCGCGCCGCTCAGCTTGCCGTTGCCGGTGATCACCGCGGTGGGATGCTCGAGCTTGATCGTCGCCCCCATGCGCGAAAGTTCAGCCACGTGCATGAAGCGCTGCGGGAAGACGTGGTCGGTCACCACGCTGACACCAGGCGCGCGCACCAGCAGCGCGCACATCTGCGCCTGCATGTCGGTGGGGAAGCCGGGGTAGGGACTGGTCTCGAGGTGCAGCGGCTTGGTTGCGCCGTTCGGTTTGATGGTCACCGTGGAGACATCTTTCTCGAGGTGAAAGCCGGCTTTCACCAGCGGGGCGATCACCGCTTCGAGGTGATCGGGACGCACGTGGCTCACGGTGAGGGTCTCCCCGGCGATCGCGCCGGCCACGAGCATGGTTCCTGCCTCGATGCGGTCGGGGATCACGGTGTAGTCGGTGCCATGCAACTGCTCCACACCCTCGATAACAATGCGGCTGGTGCCCGCGCCCTCGATCTTCGCGCCGAGCGAGATGAGGAAGTTGGCCAGATCGACGACCTCCGGTTCCTCGGCTGCGCCGTCGATCACGGTGGTGCCGCGGGCCAGCACGGCCGCCATCATCACATTGTCCGTGCCGAGCACGGTCGTGCCGTGGACGCCGCGCATGTTGACCGCGTTGCCCTGGAGTTCGGGGGCGAAAAGTTTCACGTTGCCGGCCTGCACGCGGACGGCCGCACCGAGCGACTCGAAACCGCGCAGGTGCAGGTCGATAGGCCGGTCGCCGATGACGCAGCCTCCGGGCAAGGAAACGCAGGCCTCGCGTTCGCGCCCGAGCAGAGGACCGAGCACGCAGACCGAGGCGCGCATCTTGCGCACGAGCTCATAGGGCGCTTCACTGCGGATGTTCTCCGCGCGGATGCTCACCACACCGCTGGCCCGCTCCACCTCGCAGCCGAGGTGGCTGAGGATGGTCAGCATGTAGTGGATGTCGCTGAGGTCGGGGACCCCGCGGATGACGCAACGTTCGCGCGTGAGGAGCGCGGCGGCGAGGATGGGCAGGGCCGAATTCTTCGAGCCGCTGATGCGCACCTTGCCTTTCAGCCTGTGCCCGCCGTGAACCAGAATTTTATCCATGAAAACCGACCGCGAACCGCGGGATGTTTTGATAGTCTGGCCGCACGGAAATGTCCCGAAATTTGCGCGAGGCCAGAAGCGTCTCGACGGTGGCGCCCTGGCCCCGGCCGATCTCCAGAAGCAGCGCGCCCCCCGGGGCCAGTCGTCCGGGGGCGGCATCGACCAGCCTTCGCACCAAGTCCAGGCCATCTGCTCCGCCGTCCAGCGCCCCGTGCGGATCGCGGCGCACCTCTTCGGCGAGCGAGGCGATCTCGCCGGTCGGAATGTAAGGAAGATTGGCCACGATGAGATCGTAAACCTCCGCGCCAGACGGCAGCAGATCCTCGTGCGAAAAACGCACCGCTGCAGCCTCGTGGCGGATGGCATTTTCCGCGGCCAGAAGCAACGCGTCCTCCGAAATGTCCGTCGCCTGCACCTCGCTGCCGGGCAGCTCGCAGGCGAGGGTGAGGGCGATGACGCCGCTCCCGGTGCCGATGTCGAGGATGTGCACAGGTGTGCTCCGTCCGCGCGCGATTTCGAGCGCGATCTCCACGAGTTGCTCCGTCTCAGGCCGCGGCACGAGCGCGCGGGCATCGCAGGTGAAGACGCGGCCGTGGAATTCCACCGTGCCGAG
>JBAXCT010000166.1:0-5361 GCA_037141375.1 Chthoniobacterales bacterium
CTTCTTCTTGGGCAAACTCGACCTCTCACCCGCTTGATCCAAATCACACCAAATTCTGCGGAGAACCTATTTTCTTTTCTTTGGTCATGTTCCTTTTCCTTCAGGTTCTGACCCACACACAAACTTTCGGATAGGCTCTTTTGCTCCGCTTCCGCTTCGCCCCGGCTCCGCAAAATCTGCGCTGACCTGTCCAGATTGAACCATGAGGCAGCAACGTAAGTCTACTTGCGAGCGGTGGCGAGGATGGTTTGGAAATGGGGCGCCCTTGCCTCCCTGCTGACCACACCGACCTCCGCATCACGGAAGCCGGCTTTTTCCATAAGTTGCAGGATTTCTACCTCGGAAAATCCCAGCCAGACATGCGCGTAAAGGGTGCGGGCCTGTTCGAAGGAATGGCTGAGCAGGTCGAGAACCATAAGACGACCTCCCGGTTTGAGAATTTTATAGGCCGCAGCCAGTGCCTTACCCGGACTCGCAGCATGGTGCAGCGCTTGGCTGAAGAGCGCGAGGTCGACCGTCCCGGCTTTGATCGGCGGATCCTCGATCTCGCCAAGACGGTATTCCAAATTTTTCAGTCCGTGCTCCGCCGCAAGCTTCGAGCCGAAGGCGACCATGGCGGGAGAGTTGTCGACCGCGATGATCTTTTTGGCGTTGGGCGCGAGCAGCTGCGAGAGGGTGCCCTCACCCGCCCCGAGGTCGGCGATGGTCATGGGCGGCAACAAGCGCAACAACCCGTGCGCCAGCGCGCGCCATGATCGACCCGGGACGTAGGTGCGGCCGAACTTGCCGGCCAGCTCGTTGAAATATTCGCCAGCCTTGTCGCGCCGCTTGCGCAGAACAAGCTTGAGCGCGGCGCCGTCCTGCGCGGCTTCGGGAAGTTCAGACGCACCCTCGGCAATGACCGCAGCCACCGCCCCGGGGATTCGCCCCGAGCGAGAGTAGTAAATATTTTTGCCCGCGCGGCGGTCGCCGAGCAGGCCCTCGGCCTTGAGTTGCGCCAAGTGGGCGCTGGTCCGCGACTGACCCATGCCCAAAATCTGCTGAAGTTCGGCTACAGTGAGTTCCTCTTCGCCCAGCAACCGTAAAATCCGCAGACGCGTGGCATCGGAGAGCAGCTTGAGAATTTTTACCGTGCTATGCATTTTGCGGTTGGCACGCATCAAAATATCATGATATGTTGATGCGTCACGTGAAAAGCGGAGCCAAACGGACCCGCCAATCTCGTGCTCAAGCATTACGATACCAATGACCTCTGACTTCATTTTTTCCTCCGAATCGGTGGGCGAAGGCCACCCCGACAAGGTTTGCGACACCATCTCCGACGCCGTGCTCGACGCCTGCCTCACGCAGGACAAAAAAAGCCGCGTGGCCTGCGAAACCCTCGTGAAGAGCAACATGGTTGTGCTGGCCGGAGAGATTACCACCGACGCCAAGTTCGATTTCGAAAAAATCGTGCGCCGAGCCATCGGAGAAATCGGCTACGTCAACGACGATGATGTCTTCCACGCCGACAAGGTGATCATCACCAAAGCCATCACCCAGCAGAGCCAGGACATCGCGCAGGGTGTCGACGCAAAGAAGGCCAAGGGCAAAAAATCCTCCGAGCAGGGCGCCGGCGACCAAGGCCTCATGTTCGGCTTCGCATGCAATGAAACGCCGGAACTCATGCCGGCCCCCATCATGTTCGCCCACCGGTTGGGCCGCGAACTCACCAAGATCCGCAAGAGCGGCAAAGCCCCGTGGCTGCGCCCAGACGCCAAGACGCAGGTCTCCGTGCGCTACGTCGACGGCAAACCCAAGGAAATCACGGCGGTCGTCGTTTCAACCCAGCACGCCGCCAACGTCACGCACGCCACGATCGAGAAATTCATCATCAACCACCTGATCAAAAAGGTCCTCCCGGCCAAGATGCTCACGAAAAACACCGAGTATCTGGTCAACCCGACCGGCAAGTTCGTCATCGGCGGACCGCAGGGCGACGCCGGCCTGACCGGTCGCAAGATCATCGTCGACAGCTACGGCGGCATGGGCCGGCACGGCGGGGGCGCTTTCAGCGGCAAGGACCCGAGCAAAGTCGATCGGAGTGCGGCCTACATGGGGCGCTGGGTGGCCAAGAACATCGTGGCCGCCGGACTGGCCGACCGCGCCGAAATCCAATTTGCCTACGCCATCGGTTATCCGAAGCCGGTCTCAGTGACCATAGACACATTCGGTACGAACAAAGTCAGCGAGAGCAAGCTCCAGCGCGCCGTCCTCGATACGTTCAGCTTCAAGCCTGCCGACATCGTCAAACAGCTCAACCTCCTCCGCCCCATCTACAGCAAGACGACCAACTACGGCCACTTCGGCCACAAGTCAGGCGTTTCCTACGCCCCGTGGGAAGACACGTCGAAAGCGAAAGAGCTGAGACGCAAGGCGGGGCTGAAATAAGTTTTCAGTGATTCAGTTTACAGTGTTCAGCAAAACCACAGAGTTATGGCTTACCAGTCATTCGAGGAACTCGAAGTCTGGCAGCGGGCGTGCCGTCAGGCGGTTGAAATCTTTCGCCTCTTCGACGACTGCAAGAGCTGGCCACTGCGCGACCAAATCCAGCGGGCTGCGCTTTCTGTTCCCTCAAACATTGCCGAGGGCTGCGAGCGCAATAGCGGGCCGGATTTTCAACGTTTTCTCAGCATTGCGCTTGGCTCCAATGCCGAATTACGCACCCAACTTTACATCGCTCGGCGTATCGGCGTCATAGAGCAAACAAACCTCGAAACCCTCATCACCGAAGCCAAACAAATCTCCGCCATGCTGAACGGCCTCCGAGAATCC
This sequence comes from Chthoniobacterales bacterium, assembly GCA_037141375.1. Classification (GTDB taxonomy): domain Bacteria; phylum Verrucomicrobiota; class Verrucomicrobiia; order Chthoniobacterales; family JACTMZ01; genus JACTMZ01. Next base: position 2,815 of record JBAXCT010000166.1, read on the forward strand.
CTGAAACCTAAACTGACCAAAAACTGAACCACTGAAAACTCCACACATTATGAGCACCACCACCATCAAACCCACCAATGTCGCGCACTCCAAAGTTGCCGACCTAAGCCTCGCCGAATTCGGCCGCAAAGAAATCGACCTAGCCGAAACAGAAATGCCTGGCTTGATGGCCTTGCGTAAAAAATACGGCAAAACCAAGCCTCTGGCCGGTGCTCGCATCGCTGGTTGCCTGCACATGACCATCCAAACGGCGGTGTTGATCGAAACTCTGATTGAACTCGGCGCTGAAGTCACCTGGTCAAGCTGCAACATTTTCAGCACCCAAGACCACGCTGCTGCGGCCATTGCCGCTGCGGGCATCCCGGTTTACGCGTGGAAAGGCGAAACAGAGGAAGAGTTTGAATGGTGCATCGAGCAGACGATCCACTTCCCCTCCGGCCAACCACTGAACATGATTCTCGACGACGGCGGTGACCTCACCGACATGGTTCACAAAAAGTATCCCGAGCTTCTCGCCGGGATCAAGGGCATCAGCGAAGAAACCACGGCCGGCGTCCATCGCCTGCAGCAGTTGGTGGAAACCGGCGAACTCAAAGTTCCCGCGATCAACGTCAACGACTCGGCCACGAAGAGCAAATTCGACAACCTCTACGGCTGCCGCGAATCACTGGCCGACGGCATCAAGCGTGCCACCGACGTCATGCTGGCTGGCAAGGTAGCCGTGGTTTGCGGCTACGGGGACGTGGGCAAAGGCTGTGCGCACTCGCTGCAGCGCTATGGCTGCCGCGTCATTGTCACCGAGATCGATCCGATCAACGCCTTGCAAGCCGCGATGGAAGGTTTCGAAGTGACCACCATGGAAGCCGCCGCCAAAGAGGGCAATCTGTTCGTCGCCGCCACCGGCAACCGCGACATCATCCTTGGCCACCACATGCTGGAGATGGCTGAAGATGCCATTCTTTGCAACATCGGGCACTTCGACACTGAGATCGACATCGCCTGGCTGGAAAAAGAAGTTGCGGCTGGCCGGGTGACCAAAGACGAAATCAAGCCTGCGGAGATCGGTGCGGTTGAACGCTACACCTTCAAAGCCTCTGGCCGCTCGGTCATCATTCTGGCCAAGGGCCGCCTAGTCAACCTGGGCTGTGCCACCGGTCACCCAAGCTTCGTCATGAGCACCTCGTTCACCAATCAGGTGCTGGCCCAGCTCGAGCTGTGGGAGCGGGGGGAAAAGTATGACGTCAATATTCACTTGATGCCCAAGATTCTGGACGAAGAAGTGGCCCGTCTTCACCTTGATAAGCTCGGGGTGAAACTGACGGTCTTGACCGAGGATCAAGCAGCTTACATGCACGTTCCGGTTGGGGGTCCCTACAAGCCGAACCACTACCGCTACTAAGGCGCAATCCACCGTTCTCAGCAAAGGCCGTCCCTTCAGGGACGGCCTTCTTGCTTCGCCATGGGGAGCAAGCCGGCGAATTTCTTGGGTAGCTAAATAGAACGTCGAACCTCAATATTTGCCAGCCTGAGACTAATGCACCCCCACTCTCCCACCCGCTACGAAACAATGCCATACCGCCGCTGTGGACGGAGCGGATTGAAGCTCTCCGAAATCTCGCTGGGTCTGTGGCACAACTTCGGCCTGCATGACGATTTCACGAATGCGCGCGACATGGTGCTACGTTCCTTCGACGCCGGCATCACTCACTTCGATCTGGCCAACAACTATGGCCCTCCGGCGGGTTCGGCGGAGACGACCCTCGGCCGTGTTTTGCGGGAGGATCTGAAGTCCCATCGCGACGAAATCATTGTCTCGACCAAAGCCGGCTACGGAATGTGGCCCGGACCCTACGGCGAATGGGGCTCGCGCAAATACCTTCTGGCCAGCCTCGACCAGAGCCTGCGCCGATTGGACTTGGAGTACGTCGATATCTTCTACAGCCACCGGCCCGACCCCGAAACACCTTTGGAGGAAACCATCGGCGCCTTGGTTTCCGCAGTGCGATCCGGCAAGGCTCTCTATGTCGGGATCTCCAGCTATGACGCGGACACCACCCGCCGCGCGGCCGCATTGCTTCGCGCCGAAAACGTTCCTCTGCTGGTTCACCAGCCGGTCTTCAATCTCTTCAACCGCTGGGTCGAGCAGGGACTCAGCGACGTCCTCGAGCAGGACGGAATCGGATGCATCCCGTTCAGCCCCCTGGCGCAAGGCCTGCTGGCCGGCCGCTATCACGACGGGATCAAAGAGGATTCCCGCGCTGGCAAACCGCACGGCTTCCTGCGTCCCGAGCACCTGACCGAAGACAAGCTGCGCCGCACGCGCGCCTTGGAGGAGATCGCCGGGATACGCGGGCAGTCACTGGCGCAAATGTCCATCGCATGGATCCTCGCCAAGCCCTATGTCACGTCGGTTCTGATTGGCGCGAGCAGGTGGGGTCAGATCGAAGAAAATCTCGGCGCCGTGACGAACACATCCTTCACCGCCGACGAACTCGCCGCGATCGATTGCGCCTGCCAATTTTAGCAACAGTTTGGGTGAGTTGAACC
>JBAXCT010000167.1:0-5224 GCA_037141375.1 Chthoniobacterales bacterium
CTTGAGAACGGCCTGAACGCGGCCGACGGGAAGCTGGATCTCGTCCGCAATCTCCTCGGCGGAGGGCTCGCGACCGTACTCCTGCACGAGTTGTTTCTGGACACGGATGAGCTTGTTGATCGTCTCGATCATGTGCACCGGGATACGGATGGTGCGGGCTTGGTCGGCGATCGAGCGTGTGATGGCCTGACGGATCCACCACGTGGCGTAGGTCGAGAACTTGTAGCCGCGGCGGTATTCGAACTTCTCCACCGCCTTCATCAGTCCCATGTTGCCCTCTTGGATGAGGTCAAGGAAAGATAGACCGCGGTTGGTGTATTTTTTGGCGATGGAGATGACTAGGCGCAGGTTGGCCTCGACCATCTCGGTCTTGGCCTTGTGCGCGGCGCGATGCCAGCTGCGCAATTCTCCGTAGGATTGTTTGAAGATATCCGAGGTCATCCACGCGCGGTGGGTGATGTCGCGGATGCGTGTTTCGATGTCTTTGACCTGCTTCTTGGCGTCGGGGCTGCGCTTGGCGCGCGAGGAGGCGTTGCTGTGCTCGCCGTGCAGGTGGAGCAGGGTGCGGTGATTGTCCTCGGCAGCCTGCACAAAATCGTCGGTGATCTTCTGCTTGTAGAAAAATTTGGGGTAGTGCGCGCGGATGTTGGTGAGTGCCCGCTCGAAATTTTTCAGCTGGATGGTGGCGGGTTTTTTCAACTTGGCCAGTCCGGCAAAGGCGCGGTCGATATTCTGGGCCTGCGTTTTGATCGTGGCGCAGAGGCGGGGCAGGGCCTTCATGTAGCGCTCGCGGCTCTCGATCTTCTTGTCCATGATAACCCGGTCGAAGCGCTCGCGCTGGTCAAGGAGTTTCTGGGCGAGGTCGAGGTGTCCGCGAGCGACGAATCCCATGCGATAGACGATGTCCTGCACCTTGATCTCGGCGTCCTCGATGCGCTTGGAGATTTCCACCTCCTGCTCGCGGGTCAGCAGCGGCACTTGGCCCATCTGCTTCAAATACATGCGCACTGGATCGTCGAGGATGTCGAGCCGCCCATCGACCTTCTCATCCTTGTCGGCTTTCTCCTCCTCCTTGCGCGGGGCTTTGTCGGTGTCGATGTCGCTTTGCTCGATCAGTTCGATCTCCACTTCGCGCAGTCGGGTGATGATTTTGTCGATGACATCCGCATCATTGATTGCGGCCGGAAGATTTTCCTCAAGATCATCGAAGGTGAGGTAGCCCTGATCCTTGGCCAATTTGACCAATTCGCGGGTCTTGTCGGCGATGAATTGATTGATGTCTCGCTCGGGCGGAGCTGCGTGCAGTGATGCCTTCAAGCCGTTTTTTCCGGCGGGCGCGGGAGCTTTGCCTTTTTTGTCCGAGGTGGTTGCAGCAACAGCGGATTTCTTCGGGTTCTTTTTGGGATCCTGCTTTTTAGCCGCTGTTTTTTCGGCGGGAGCCTTGGAAGCTTTTTGGGATGCCGGTTTTTTGGCGGGCGCCTTTGGGCCGGGTGGTTTCTTGGCCGCAGGTTTCGGCTTTTTGGCCGCAGGCTTTTTGGCCGCGGGTGTCTTCGACGATTTCTTGCTCTGTTTGCTGGCCATGAAAGATTGTGCGGTTATCCGGAGCACGGCCCAGGTGGGACTAGTGCGACCCGCTAATCTGCCCTATCCGGGCGATAATGTCAATGACCTCTGCTTGCATTTGCGAGACTTCCCCATCCTTCAAGCCCGGCTGGCGCAGGCGGGCGGTCAGGCTTTCCTTCCGTGCCTCCAAATCGCGCCGGCGGAGGTTGCGCAGGGTCTCATGCGCTATGATGAGAGGGTTGGCCGGGGGGCGTCCGACCAAAAGGGAGGCCAGCACCGATTGTGCAGCCGCCGATTGGGCTCCGACAAAGGCCTGCGTCGCGGCCGCGTCCTTGGGGTCGAAATCTGCCCCCAGGCAGGAGGCCAGCAAGGAGCCCCCGGGCCGCCCGGCCAGAATTTCGGCGGTGGGCTGGGTGGCGAGCCATTGCCTGGTTTCCCGGTCCACCAGGGCGGCGTGGAGCAGCAACCGGACCACGTTGTCGGGCGCCTCGGCGGTCTCGTTGGCGCGTTCCTCCTCTTCCTCCTCGGCTGTCGAGGTCGGTGCTTTTTTCGGCACGGAGGCGAGAAAGGCCTGAGGCGAGATAGCGAGGCGCGGTCCGATCCTCGCCGCCACCGCCTCGCGTCCGATAGCATCGGGCAGAGACGCAGTGAATGCGGCCAGCTTGCGCACCAGCGCGGCCTTGGCCCCGGCCTGCTCGCTCTCGCCCGCGGTGGCGGCTTCGCCAACCGCGAAATCGAAATAGTCCGGCGCGTTTTGGATCAGTTCACGGAAAGCGTCGGCCCCCTTGTGGCGGATGAGCGAGTCGGGATCCTCGCTGGCTGGCAGCGCGGCGACCCGCACACTGAAACCTGCCGCGAGGAGGATGGGCAGCGAACGCTCCACCGCGGTGCGACCTGCCCGGTCTGAATCGAAACAAAGCACCGCGCTGTCGACATAACGCTTGAGCAGGCGCGCCTGCGCCGGGGTGAAGGCCGTACCTTGCGGGGCGACGACATTTTCCATGCCGCTCTCGAAAACACGGATGAGGTCGAGTTGTCCCTCGCAGACCACGGCGAGACCCGCGTCGGCCAGCGGGCGCCTCGCCTTGTGCAGTCCGAAAAGCGCGCGTCCCTTGGTGAAGAGCGGCGTCTCCGGGGAGTTGACGTACTTGGCTGGATCCTCGCTCGGCGGGAGGACGCGTCCGCTGAAGGCGATGACCTCGCCGTAGTCGTTGCAGATTGGAAACATCAGACGCTGGCGGAAGCGGTCGCGCATCGGTCCGTCCTCGCCGCCGCCAAAGAGCCCGCTCGCCCGCAGTTCATCTTCACGGAACCCCGCCTTGCGCAAGTGCGAGAGGAGTGCGCCGCCGCCGTCCGGGGCGTAGCCGAGTTGCCAACTCTTCGCGGTGTCCGAGTTGATCTCACGGGATTTCAAATAGTCGCGCGCTCCCGCGCCGCCGGGCGAGCGGAGGAGATTTTGATGGAACCACTCGGCCGCGGCGCGGTGCACCTCGAGCAAACGGTCGCGCAAGGCGCGCCTTCGCCCGTCCTCGGGGCTGCCCTTGTCCTCGACGAGGATCACGCCCGCTTTTTGGGCGAGGCGCTGCACGGCCGTGACGAAGTCCACGCGCTCGTATTCCATAACAAATTTGAAGACGCTGCCGCCCGCGCCGCAGCCGAAGCAGTAGTAGGCCTGCTTTTGCGGGCTGACGTGGAAGGAAGGCGATTTTTCGCGATGGAACGGGCACAGCGCGCGCCAGCTGGTTCCGGCGCGCTTGAGCGGGAAGTAGCTGCCGATGATCTCGACGATGTCGCTGGCGGCGGCGACGCGCTCGATACTTTCCTCGGCGATGCGGGGCATGCGCGCAGTCTAACCGGAGGAGTCAACCCGGGCGAATTTTCCCTTCATCCGATTCGGCTTGAGGCGGGGCGGCGCGCGGGGATGATTGCCGCTGATGAAACCTTTGGTTCTCCTGCTGGTCATGGCCGCCGCCGCTTGGGCACAGGCTGGCGGTGTAGCCAAAGCAGATTCCAGACCTTTGCCGGTGGTTCGTCCTTTGGTGGGGCCGATCCCTGAAGGAGCAGTCGTGGTGATCCCGCTGAGGGGAGAAGTTTCGCAGGCCCAGTTCTTTTTTCTCCGCCGCATCCTCAAGGCGGGCGAGGCGGCCGATGCCTCGGCCTTCATCCTCGACATGGATACCCCGGGAGGGGAACTCGGCGCCGCCGTGGAAATTCTGCAGGCCCTGCTCAAGGTCAAGGCGCCTACCTTCACTTACGTCAACCCGAACGCAGGCTCGGCGGGTGCGCTCATCGCGCTCGGGACCAAGCAAATTTGGATGGCACCGGTCAGCGCGATCGGCGCCGCGGCGCCGGTCATGGGCGGCGGCCAGGAAATCCCCGAGACGCTCGGCGCAAAAATCGTGTCATACTATTCGGGATATTTCCGCAGCGCGGCGGAAAACAACGGTCACAACCCCGAGATCGCCGAGGCCTTCATCAACAAGGAGAAAGCGGTCAAGATCGGTGGTCGCGAGATCGACAAGCGGGGCGAACTTCTCACCCTGAGCGCGCAGGAGGCGGCGGAAAAAATCGGTGGCCGTCCGTTGCTCGCTGCCGGGATCGCCGATTCCGTGGCCGACTTGGTGCAGGCGGCCGGGCTGCAGGGGCCGGTGGTCGCCGCCGAGCCCAGCGGATTCGAGCGCCTCGCGCTGCTTGTCACCACGTTCGCGCCCCTCTTCCTCCTCGGTGGCATCATCGGGACCTACATCGAATTCAAATCACCGGGCTTCGGCGTGCCGGGATTTATCGCGGCGGTCTGCTTCCTGTTTTTTTTCGCAGGGCATTATATCGCGGGCCTCACCGGCATGGAGGTCGGCGCGTTTTTCGTCATCGGTCTGGCCTTGGTTCTCCTCGAACTGATCTTCATTCCCGGCACCGTCGTGCTCGCGCTTGTCGGATCGCTACTCATGATCGGATCGCTGCTTTGGGCGATGGTCGATTACTACCCGAACGCGCCGCAGTGGCCGTCGACGGATCTTTTTTTGCGTCCGCTCGCCAATCTCGGTATCGCGGCGGGTCTCTCGGGCGTGATCATCTATTTTCTCGCGGCTTACCTGCTCAAGATGCCGGTGCTCCGGCGGCTGGTGCTCACGATGAACCAGCCATCGGGCGACTCGCTCCCGATGGATGAGCCCGGAGCGGCGCATTCACCAGTGCGTGCGGGGGATCGCGGCCGCGCGGTCACGTTGCTGCGCCCAGTCGGTCGCGCGGAATTCTGCGGACAAATGTTCGATGCACGCACCGAGGGCGAATTTTTCCAGGCCGGCACCGAGGTCGTCGCCCTGCGTGTCGAGGGTAGCGAGGTCGTGGTCGAGAAGGCGCGCTGATGTCCGCGGAGATTGTTTTTCTCGGCGCGTCTGTCTTTGCGGTGGCGCTGCTCTATTCCTCGGTCGGGCACGCGGGCGCTTCGGGCTACATCGCGGTGATGACGCTTTTCGGCTTGGGGGTGGAAGTGATCCGGCCGACGGCCCTGACCTTCAACATACTGGTCGCAGCCATTGGTGCGGTGCAGTGGTGGCGTGCCGGATATTTTTCGTGGTCGTTGTTCTGGCCATTCGCCGTGCTCTCGGTGCCGGCCGCTTTTCTCGGTGGCTGGCTGCAAATCCCGGCGCACTATCTTAAG
>JBAXCT010000168.1:0-5190 GCA_037141375.1 Chthoniobacterales bacterium
CTGTAGAGCATACTGAAGAACAGCAGACGTAGAAACGGCTTGTAGGCCAGCATCGCCCGCCAAGGCACAAGCACGGCAGATTCCCTGCGCTGCTCCTGGGTCTGCGCTTCGGGGATGCGGCGGATGAACCAGAGCGAAATCACGGCCGCGACAGCACCGATGCCAAAAACGATGGCATAATCCGCCTCGACGACAGGCCCAGACATGACCCACGAAGAAACGAGCAACGCGACAAGACAGCCGGTGTGCATGAAAGCCTGATCGCGGGAGAGGAATCGACCGCGCACATTTTCCGGCACGAGGGCCGTCAGCCAAGGCAACCACGCGCCGGAGGCAAAACCGCGCAGCGAATTGAAACCGAAGAGCGCAACGAGCAGCCATGCGAGGCGTGTCCGGTCGGAAATACCGGGCCAAAGGGGCAAGCAGGCGATGCAGAGGGTGAAGATTGTGCGGGAGCCCCAGCCAGCGAGGACAAAGTTGCGGTATCCCGTCCGGTGAAGAAAGCGCGCGGCCCAAAGTTGCAGGATCGTGAGGAGCGGAGTGAGGGAAACGAGAACGCCCAGAATGAAGGAAGAGGCGCCCAAGGACTTGGCGAACAGGATCACCGGCGAACCGAGGATGATTTGGAAGGAAACCGCGTTGAAAAAGCTGAAGCCGTTGAAGTTGAGCGAACCGGGCGGCAGAGCATGGCCGGACGACGGGGCTTCAGTCATGGAGAGCAAAACCCTACGGGAACAACCTCTGCTGGCCTAGGCTCAAAAATGGGCGGACTTCAACCGCGGGTTTTGTTTTCCCGCAAAGGGGGTTAATCTCGCTCCGGACCTCATGATCAAGCTTGTCGCAAGAGTTCTCTTCTTTCCCCTCGCCGCGTTCGTGCTGGGTGCGATGAGTCCTTGGCCTCAGGAGATGAAGTCCGGCGAGACGACACCAACATCGGCGCACTTTCCCGACGGCTTCACCCGGGTGACATGGGAGGAGGCAAAGCCACGCGTGGAGTCCGGGGAGTGGTTGCTGGTCGATGCGCGCGACGAGGATCAATTCAAAGCACAACATCTTCCGTATGCGCTGACACTGCCGAGTTATGCGTTCCCGGAGGCTGTTGCCTTTTTCGCCGAAGATCACGGGACGGACAAGGTGGCCGTTGTCTACTGCGGCACGGAGGAGTGCAACCTGAGCGTGGAGTTGGCAAGCCGCCTGCGCGACGAGGTCGGATGGAAAGACATCCGGATCTTGGAGGGCGGATTTCTGGCATGGAGGCGCGCGCAGCCATGAAGGGCTCCGCGATGCTTCTGATGCGGCTGTTGCTGGGCGGACTTTTTTTGGCGGCAGGACTCTCCAAACTTGGTGCCCCGCTTCAGACCCTGGCCTCAATCTACGCCTACCAGATCGTGGTGCCGGACTGGCTCGCCTCAACGATTGCTACGACACTTCCGTGGATGGAGATTCTGGTCGGTCTGGCGGTGCTTGCCGGGTTGTGGCTTCCGGTGGCGTTGGGTTGGACAGCTTCCATGCTCGTATCTTTCACGGTTCTCACCGCGCAAGCCTGGTGGCGCGGGTTGCCGATTGATTGCGGTTGTGTCGATTTGAGCGAATTGCACCCGGCCCTAGCGGTGCTGAACACCCCGGGAGGCGCGGCGCTGCGCAACCTCGTTCTTCTCGCGCTAACGGGAGCGCTCGCGGCGCTGGCCGCAGGGCGCTCACCGGAAAAATCCGTCGATTAGCGCAGGATCGCGAAGAACTCGGTGTCCATCGCGGGCGCGAGCGGCGGTTCGGTGGTCAGGCGGAGACGCACGCGGCCCGAGGCAGAATCCGTGCCCGGTTTGGGAATCAGCCTGAGGATTTTCTCACCGGGTTGCAGGGCGCCGGCCATTTCCACCGAGACAATATTCTTATCGGGCTCCGCACCCGTGACTTTGATTTTGCTATCCGGCCGGGTTCGAACAATGACCGTTTTGGGCGCCCTTTCCTCCCCCTTGGTCCATGTGAGCAGGCGCGGTTCAATCGCGATGCGCGGTGTGCTGGCCACACGCAGGATGAGTTCTTGGGAGTGCCCCCGGCCCTCGTCTGTGACCACATTGATCCGGTAGAGGTGGAGACCTTGCCCCACCTTCGGTCGGTGCTCCACAAGCAGCACCCCCTCCTCGCCCGGCGCATAAGACTGCTTGGCCGGGCGCCCCGCGGTGCAACCGCAGGTTGTTTTGACCCCGAGGATGCTGATCGTCCGGTCAGAGGTGTTGCGAAAATGAAACTCCACCACCTTCTTATCCGGGCTTCCGGCCGTCTCGATCTCGACCGTTGTCTCAACCCAAACCAGTCCGGCGACTGGGTCAGAACTTTGCGCGCCTAGGTGGCAGACGCCGGCCGTCAGCAGCAGAGCAAGGGTCAGGGAAGGTGCGCAGAAGTTCATTGGCATAGCCTTGATAATGAAACGTGCCCGCCCGCCAACTGCCAAACAAATAAGAGTCCACCCAGCCGAGAAAAAGGATAAAGAATTTCGTAGCCAGCTGCGAGTTGAGCTGACCACTGCATATCGATGATGAAAAAGAATTTACACATTCCTTAGCATTCCCTCGACTCGTGGAAAGTTTCCGCGAGCGATTTTTAGCTGTTCTTAAGCTGTGGGTCTGAGGAATACTATCAGGCTAACCTGACGTTGTGATGAAAAGCGCCCCACGGAAAATACTTTCGACACTAACCTGCATGGTCATGGCCGGCACCGCTCTCTCCACCGCTCAGGAGTTAGCTGCGGTGGCTCCCAAGACTGGCTCGTCCACCCCAGCAACCGCTGCGGCAGCGGCTACCAATGACTCTGCCTTCCGTTATTCCTTCCCCGTGCGCGATGCGGGATCAAACCAAGTCTACACGGAGCAAAGCCCGGCGATGACCAGCGACGATAGCAGCATCGTTCCAGCTGGGGCTTCACCGCGAGTCGCCAAAGTGAAGTCCCCCAAAAGGAAAGCATCCCCACCCTCCGCAGACCAGAACTACGAGGCGCTGACGGACGAATCCTTTGGTTCGGAAACCCTGCCTCAAGGACCAGTGGCCGACATCGGGGAGGGGCGCTTCGAGCGCCGTCCCTTCCGCTACAGCTTTGCCCTCAAAGAAGGCTACAACAGCAACGTGAACACGACGCAAAACGACCCGATTGAGAGTCTCTTTACGCAAATTTCAGGGGGAGTCGGTTACGAGTTTGGCTCATCGCGGCTGAGGCTGACCACCAGCCTCGACGCCGGATTCACCTACTACTACAACAACGACGGCCTCAGCAACGATGGCATCTTCCCCACTGTCACTTTTTTGCTAGGAGCGGAATATGCCGCCTCGCCGCGCTTGGATCTCTACTTCCGAACCTCCACAGCCTTGCTGTCCCAACCGGACTATGGCAATGCGGGAGCACCGAACAGCCAAGTCGGAAACTATATCATCAGCGACAACGCCATCGGGGCAAAATACAAGTGGAGCCCGAAGTTCGCCACCGATACGACTTACAGCCCCCGGCTCTATTATTATCTCGAGGACTCGCAAAACGATATACAGGGCCGCTTTGAGCAGACTGTGGCCCAGCAGTTCGTCTTTCTCTGGAAGCCCACCACCGATTTGGTCACGGAATACCGCTTCGATACAAGAGACTACTTCACTGCCAACGACCTCGACAGTGTCGGCAACTTCCTGCTGCTCGGCTTCAATCACACGCTCAACCCGCGCTCCAAGCTGACATTGCGCGGCGGCGTTGAGCAGCGCTTCAACAAGAACCCCACGCCAGGACAGGAGGGCGAAACCGACATCTACATCGGGCCGTTTGGCGAGGCGAACCTCAACTATGCTCTGGGCAAAGACACCACGATTGGACTGAACGCACGCTACGGCACAACCGCCTCCGGGCTCAGCTATTACAACCAAGGCCAGCAGCTCCTGCTCGGACTTACGGCCACACGCCAAATGACGCGCCGCATCTCCACGAGCGTCTTTTTCAACTACCAGAACAACTACTACACGCAGCAGGACGGCGACAATGTCAACCCCGACTACTCCGACAACGTATTCAACACGGGTATCAACGTCAGCTTCCTCATCAATCGCGTATGGTCGCTGCAAGCGGGCTACGCCTACTCCACGCTCATCTCCTCCGAGACAAGCCAGCAGCGCGACTACACGCAGAGCATTGCGTTCCTCGGTACCCAGCTGAGCTTCTAATCGGGTTCCGGACCTTTCCGGTCTCTTGGGGAGTCAAGTGACCGCCCCCCCCCTCTAGAGCCAGAGCCCTCAGCGCTGACGCTGGCTGGCTCACACCCTTACCGCGTGGCACAGCGTCGCCTCCTCTGCTAACCGCAACGCCGCCAGGTATGATCGACCCGACGGCGTGCCGCTTGATTTTAGCCTGCGTGATTTACTTGATGAAGAGCATCTCTTGGTAAGTCGGCAGCGGCCAGACTTCGTCGGGCAGCAATCCCTCCAACTCGTCTACTGTGGCGCGCACCTTGAGCATGGCGGGGAGGACCTTGAATGTCCAATCGCCGATCTCGTGCGCCTTGCCGTGGACCGCGTGCAGCATGGCGATGTCGCTTTCAAGCTGGGAAACAAGCGCCGCGACCTTCTCGAGGGTGGCCGTGCTGACTGCCACGCCGGCGGCTTTCATCTTGGCTGCCCCCTCGGCGAGGCTGGCCGCGTAGGCTGCCGCCGCAGGGAAGATCTTGGTCTGAGCGATCTCTGTGATGAGCTTGGCTTCGACGTTGACCACCTTCTCGTATTGCTCGCAGAGAATGACGTGACGGCTCTTGAGTTCGGTCTCGGAAAGCACGCCGTATTTCTCGAAGACCTCCACGACCTCGGGCGAGGTCAGGGCCGGCAGGGCGTCAGCCGAGGTCTTGAAGTTGGGCAGGCCTCGCTCGGCCGCCTCCGCGTGCCACTCTTCGGAGTAGCCGTTGCCGTTAAATATGACCTTGCCGTGCTGGTCCATGATTTCTTTGAGCACCGCTTGAATGGCCTTGTTGAGATCCGCAGCACCCTCGAGCTTGCCGGCGATGTAATCCAGCGACTCTGCCAAGATGGTGTTCATGGCGATGAGCGGGCCGGAGACGGACATGTTTGCGCCGACCGCACGGAACTCGAACCGGTTGCCAGTGAAGGCGAACGGCGAGGTGCGGTTGCGGTCACCCGCGTCCTTCGGCAACTCTGGCAGGACATCAACAC
>JBAXCT010000169.1:0-5171 GCA_037141375.1 Chthoniobacterales bacterium
AGTGCCGTCCAGTTCTTGGCGCCAGTGGGCGACGTCACCAGCCGGACCGTAGACATAGATCATGCGCATCGGAGTGGGTCCCGTATTGGTGAGCTGATGGAAGATACCGCAGGGAATGTAGGCGGCCTGGCCTGCCTTGATGGCGCGACGCTCTTCCCCGAGGCACATCTCGCCCTCGCCCTCGACGATGAAATAAATTTCTTCCTGCTCCTGGTTATGCCATGGGACCTGTCCGCCGTTGGGCTCGAGCGTGACATTGCCCATGGCAAAGTTTGTGGCCTGGATCGGAGACATGCCCCCGACGAGATTTTGGGTGCGGCGGCGCGCAGGATATGTGCGGCCCTGAATTTCGGAGAGGTCGGCGATGATCATGAGTAAAAGGTGAGGTAAGGTCCCTGCCCGGCCAAGCGCAGAAGATAGAGGGCAAGCTCACGGGCGTGGTAGTCGCCCCACATCGCCGCTTCCCCGCAAGGCACCTTGCGCCCTTCGGGGATATGATCCCATCCGTTGGGCCGGTGGTAGACGGTGTGCAAAAGCAGACCTTCGTGGTTCGGGTCCATGCTGAGATAGGGTTCCGCGAAGAGCGTGCGCGCGGTGGTCAATCCCGCTGCGGTGTATTTCTTGCCCGCCTCAAGATCGCCGTGGTTCTCCAGCCAGCGGCCAAGACGCAACAGACCTTGCGCGGAGATCGCCGCGGCGGAACTGTCGACCGGCTCGTAGTCGTTGAACGGTTCGGCCGGGCGATCCAGATAATTGCCCATGTGCGCGAGGCCCGGGGCGCCGGTATCCCAATAAGGAATGCCATCGGTCGGTGTGTGCTCCAGATAGAAATCCGCCGTCGCCTTGGCTGTTTCGAGGAAGCGCGCCAGCACAGCCTCCTTGCCGCCATAAGGGACGAATTCTTCCGCGGGCAAAGTTTCGAGGAACTCGAGTTGCTCCGGGTAGCCGCAGAGGACCCAAGAATGACCGCGGGTCCAAGTCGTGAAGGGCGAGTAGCCCTGCTGCGACGAAGGGCAGCGGTAGTTGCCGTCGTTGGTGTTGAAGACGGACTCGTGCACCACGCGGCCGCGCACGTCGTAGATGTCGCGCCCCTTGCCGAAGTAGACATTGTAGCGCGACGTCGTGTCGGCATGCTGGATGATGCGGCCGAGCAGCGAGGCCGGCTTGTCGTTCTCTCCCATCAGCCGGTGACCGAGCAGATGCCCGACAGCGAGCGCGCGCATCGTGCGGATGGTGTCGGAGAAAAGCGAATGCGGGCCATTGAAGGAATAGACATAGCCCATTTCCGGGCTGATCTGCGTCCACCGCGCGGCCTGCACGGCGCCGCTTGCCTTGAGGGCGAGATCATAAAAATGCCCCTCCCAAGAATCGGCGGGGAGACGCCCTTCGCGGAGCAGACGGCGCAGATTGCCGTAGGTGCTGACATTGTTGAAACCGTGGTCATGAACGCCGACGTGCGTGACGTGCGGCGCCATCAAACGAAGCGTGCCCTCGCGCCCGATGCGCAGCATCTCCTCATCGCCAGTCGCGTCGAATTGCAAGATAGCCGCGCCGAATTGGAACCCCTGCGTCCACTCGGTCCACCCGCGCGAGGTGTAGCGGCCCTGCACCGTGAAGACAGGCGTTCCGTCGGCATCCTTCCAGCGCTTTTGCAGCGAGGTGATTTTAGGCGCCGAAGCTTCGAAGACGAAGCGGGCGGCCGACTCCAGATTTTTCGGGGTGAGCGATTGGTCGATTTTGATCATAAAAATTCCGTCAGAGCCTCCGGAGTTGGAGTCCGCCATCGATATCGATCACGGCTCCCGTGCTGAACGGGAAATCCCCGCGGCAGAGCGAGGCGCAGGCCAGACCAAGATCCTCCGGGTTGCCCCAGCGCTTCTGCGGCACAAGCCCCTCGGCGATAAGTTTGTCATACTTGCTGGTCACACCCGCGGTCATATCGGTCTTCATGATCCCCGGGCGAACCTCATAGACCTGCACGCCCTCACTGGCCAGGCGCACGGACCAAAGCTGCGCAGCCATGGCGAGGCCGGCCTTCGCGATGCAGTATTCGCCGCGATTGATTGAGGCGGTGTGGACCGACATGGAAGTGACAAAGATGAGCTTGTAGCCGGCGGGCAAGCGCGACTCCCCGGGATGAGCCAGCCACCACTTGGCGGCCAACTGGCTGAGAAAATAGGGGCCGCGCAGATTGACCGCGATGACCTCGTCGAAGGAATCCTCCTGCGCCTCGGTGATATCCAGACGCACCCGGGGCGCAATGCCTGCGTTGTTGACCAGGGCATCGAGTCGCCCGAACTCCGCGATCACCGTGTCCATCATGGCCGCACGTTCGACCGCCGAGGACAGCTGGGCGGACACGGGAAAAAATTTCTGGGCCTTGTCCTTCGCCACCTCGCGGCAAAGCTCGGCGGCCTGGTCGGCTGCGGCGCGGTTGCTCGCATAATGAATGGCAACATCATGGCCCTCGCGGGCAAGACAAAGCGCCACCCCACGGCCAAGGCCGCGACTGGCTCCGGTGACAAGCGTAACTGGGCGTGACATGTGAAGAACATGGATCAAGGCTGAGACATTCGCCATAGGCGAAAACGCTTTATCTAGCACAACAACGACTTTATTTATTGTGCTATGCCGAAAGCGTCATCCGCGCCCGTCGAGCCGATTCTCCTGCGGCGCTTGCAACTGCGCTGCGGCGACTGGGCGGTGCGTTCATTGCGGGTGAACCGCCACCTGCAACCCTTCGACCACTATGCGCCGCACCGTCATCCGCACGGCCAGCTTCTTCTATATCTGCGGGGTCACGGCGAACAGCGCGTCGGATCCAAGCCGCATCCGGTCGGCCCGGGCGCGGTGTTTTTCATTCCCACGGGCCGCATGCACGAGTTCCGAGAAAAAGCGCCTCGCCGCGCGATCTGTCTGGTGGCGGATCTCGCCGGCCGCGCACCCACCCGCCAGGGATTCCGCCACGGCTGGCTCTCGGCCGAAATTCTCGCCGTGGTGCGGCAGCACGTCGCCACGCTGGCGGCGGAAAAAGGCAAAAGCCTCGACCTCTCGGCGGGCGGCGCGGCCCTGCTCATCATCGAGGCCTGCCGGCGTTGCTGCACCGGGGAAGTAGCGGAGCAGGACGGAAGCGCAGTAATCCTCAAGCGGCTGCAGCGCGCGTGGCAGACCGACGAACATGGGCTGTGGCCGCGTCCGGCCGAATTGGCTCGCCGCGTCGGACTGCAGAAGGACTATCTCAACCGCCTCGTGAGGAGGAGCTCGGGACTCACTCTCGGTCAATGGCGCGACCGCGAATTGCTCCGCGCCGCCGAAGCGGACCTTGCGCGTGGCGAGGGCGTGACCAAAGTCGCCGATGCGCTCGGCTTCAGCGACCCGAGCTACTTCGCCCGCTGGTTCCGCAAGCAAACCGGACTGCCGCCCTCGCACTGGCGCGGCGCGGACGCAGCGCGACGCTCCCGACCGTGATGCCGGATCTTCATTCGCCAGTCATCTGGGCGATGGCGTTGAGCGCGGCACTTTGTATCGGCCTGGCCAAGGCCGGTTTCGGCGGTCTCGGCATCGTCTCGGTTTCGATCTTCGCGCAACTTTTCCCCGCGAAGGAATCCACCGGCGCGCTGCTTCCCATCATGATCGCCGGCGATTGTCTCGGCGTTTATTTCTACCGGCGTCACGCGAAATGGAAAGACCTCGGGAAACTGCTTCCGGCCACGCTGGCGGGCATCGTCTGCGGTTGGTTGATCATGCCATACATTCCCGACCATCGGTTCACGGTCTTTCTGGGTTGGCTCATCCTGGGGCTCATGGCCCTGACCATCATCCAGCGCCGTTTCCCGCAGTTGTTGCTTGCCGCGATGAACCATCCCCTGCTCGGACTCGCCGCCGGCTGGACCATGGGCGTCACCACGATGCTGGCCAACGCCGCAGGCGCCATCACCTCATTCTACCTGCTCGGCCGGCGCATGGACAAACTCACCATGGTCGGCACCGCAGCGTGGTTTTTCCTCATCGTCAATCTGGCGAAAGTCCCTTTCAGCGTGCAGCTCGGATTAATTTCCCCGGCGTCGCTTAAATTCGACCTGCTGCTGATCCCGGGCGTCGCGGTCGGCGCTCTGGTCGGAAGGCTGGTGCTGCAACGTGTCCCCCAGCAAATCTTCGAGCACATCACCATCGCCCTAGCGGTGGCTGCCGCGCTGCGGCTGATCTTGGCCGGATAGTAATTTTCCAGTCACTGCCCAGCAACCGCATTGTCCTCTTTACGCGCAAGCCGGACTTGGGTAATGCCGTGACCACTTAATGAAGATTGACGCATCGAGCCGGCGGAATTTGTGCATCGGCACGGGCGAAGGCATTCTGGCCATGCCGTGGAATTTTATTTCACTGCCGGGCAATTTCATTCTCGCCGCACTTCTCACCCAGCACTACGGGCTCGACAAGGTGACCTACGGGTTTGTTGTCTCGCTTCCGCTCTGGAGCAACGCCGTGCAGATTTTTCTGCTCCCGTGGCTGGCTCGCTTCCTTACGCCCAAAGACCTCGCGATCGGCATGGGGTGGCTGAACATCGGGATGTGGACCATGCTGGCCGCGGTGCTGCCCTATCTGCCGACGGATGATGCCTCGGGCGTGGCGCACCTCTTCATCGTGTTCTTTGTCGTCTCGAGCCTGAGCCAGGCCTTCGTCGGAGTGGGCTGGACCTCGTGGGTCCGCACCTGGGTGCCGGCCCGCTTGCGCGGCAAATATTTCGGACGTCGCAATCGTTGGCTCAATCTCAGCACGGTCATTTTCCTCGCTCTGGCCCTCGTTCTCTTCCAGTGGGACGAGAAGGCTTTGTGGCCCTTCCAAGTGTTGATCGCCACGGCAGTGCTCGCCCGCTACGCGGGCCTCATCTGGCAGCACGGCATCCGCACCAACGGGGAACACCTCGACGTGATCGGGCATGGATTGATCGCTCAGCTGCGCCGGAACATCGGGTCGCCCGGCTTGGTGCGGTTCATCATCTTCGCGGCGTGGACGAGTTTCTGGATGAGCTTCGCAGGGCCATTCGTTCCCGTCTTCGCCTTCGAGGAACTCGGGCTCGCGCCGGGAACATTCACCGTGCTGGTCATTCTCTCGACCGTCTCCGGAATTTTCGGTTGGTGGTATTGGGGGAAAAAAGTGGATGTCCACGGTTG
>JBAXCT010000170.1:0-5169 GCA_037141375.1 Chthoniobacterales bacterium
ATGCTCTACAGTGTGGTGATTGGAGGGGTGGGAGTTTTTACCGTGGAGTTTCTCGTTGTCCGCGAGAAATTCGGCGAGGGTATTATTCTTTTTCTCGGGGGACTCTCGTTTATTGGTGCTTTGGCCGGCTTGGCCTTGACCGGCCCTTGGCTCGATGCAACCGGAAGCAAGCCATGGTTGCGCCGCGCTCTGCTCCTCTTCGAATTGGTCATCGGCGGCTGGTGTCTCATGTCCGGACGGATGGTACCTGCTTGGCCTGTTTTGGTTGGTGCGCTGAACTTCTTCGGCGGCTTCGCCGGTGCCATGTTTGGCGTGGCCAGCACGCGGATCGTCATGGGGAGCGTGCCGGTCATGGGCCGCAACCACTTCTTCGCGCTCTATGCGGTGGTGTCGGGTCTCGGGCTTGGCGGTGCGCCCATGGTTTGGGGTGCGGTGCTTGATACGTTGGGCACGCTTGAGGTTGCTGTCGGGGGAGTGTCGGTCAATCGCTACACGATCTATTTCGCCGCGCTGATTTTGCTGGCTGTATGGGTCAGGTCCTTGGCCGGGAATTTGCACGAGGGCGTCTCAAAGCAGCGGCCATAACATGTCGCAAGGTCTGCCCTAGGATTTGTCCTCCGGACGCGGTTTTTTAAGTTTTGCAGCCAGCGGCCAGTCCGGTAGCAGACGCTTCCTTGGATGTGTCGCTGACGGCCTCCCGCCTTCAGATGTGAGCAGGGCGCTTTTGACCGGTGGAAAAAAGTCGGACGTAGTTGATTCATGGCTTGCCAACTCGTGACAACTCTTATCTTATTGAAGAGTTACTCGATAGACCTAGCGGCGTTCCTCGGAAATGCGCCGCAAGTCCACGCAAAAAACTATGATTTACCTTTGGCGAGCCACGACTCTTGTATTGTTTTTTTCTGGAGGACTTCTCTGCGCCCAAGATATCGCCCGCCCGTCCCTAGGTGGCCAACGTGCCGCCTACCCGCTTTCGTCACTGGCGGTTCCTGCATCACGTTACAACGTGAAGGCTGGTCCGGTGAGCATGCTCTTCAGCGCCTCCATGGGGGCTGCCTACAACTCGAATGTCAATATCTCCGACGGAAATCCGACGGCCGACTTGGTGCTCAGTCCTCGGGTGGGGGTTGGTCTCTACTGGCCCATGACGAAGCTCAACAAGATGCGCTTCAACGTGCAGCTGGGCTACGACTATTACGTCAACAATCCGGATTTGGGCGGTCAAGTTTTGGTGATCGATCCCGGTACTGAGTTTCTTTTCAACCTGAGCCTCAACGTTCCCAATATTAAGATCACTTTCTTCGAGCGCCCGAGCGTCAGCGTCAACCCCATCGACAACTCCACCCTCAGTGACGCGCAAAATTATGCGATGTTTTTCAACACGGCTGGCGTCAATCTCACTTGGGACCTGAATGATGTCCAAATCGGTGCGGGCTATTCGAATCTCTTCACTTACTCGGTGGGTAATGATGCCCAGGAGTTCAACTACCTGAACCGCTTTGTCAACCAAGTGAGCGCTGATGTCTCTTTGCTGGTCCATCCTTGCATCCGCATCGGCATCGAGGGAACAGGCACCTCCACAACCTACCTTGAGGGGTCTGATCCGGGATCCAACGCACTCAATGACAGCACGGGCTACACCTTGGGCCTTTTCGCCCAGGGCAAGGTTTCGCAGTACATCGACTACGCAGCGGGCGCTGGTTGGCAAATCATCGACTTTAGCGAGAGCAACAATTCTAACAACACTGGCAACTCGAGCAAACCGTACTTCTACCTCACACTGGACAACACCCTTAACAAGTATTTCAGTCATCGTATCTCCTTGGGGTATGAGTCGGCACCGAGTTCCCAGTCCAACTATGTGCAGATGTTCTTTGCCCAGTACGGCTTCAATTGGGTGCTGATTCGGGACTGGTCCTTGGGTGGCTCGGTGTTTTACCAAAATGGTGAGGACAGCCCGGGCCAAAATTCGGAGAACTTCGACCGGGTGGGCGGTAATATCGCGCTCAGCTACCAGATGACCAAACACTGGGTGCTCAACGCGTATTTCAACATCACAAGCAAGGCGTCGGATGTTTTTTCTGATAGCTACAACCAGCAGATTGTAGGACTCACCGCTACCTACAGTTTCTGAGTTTCTCATGACTCCGTACAGAAGTGCGTGCCTCTTCGCGCTCAACCTTGCCGTCGCCATCTTGGGCGCAATGTCGGTTGCCCGCCTTGACGCGCAACTTGTCCCAATGCCGCCGGCGGCTCAACCGGTAGAGCAGCAACCGACCAAGCCTCCGGTGGCACCATTGCCGACCATCCCATCTCGCGCCAAATCATCGGGCGAAAGCAGCGGCACGGCGGCAGTATCGACCATGGGATCCATGGATGTTCTCGACAACTCCCGCCAACTGGCCCGCGGGGATGTGATAAATTTCCGTATTATCGAGGACGGCGATCCCCCGGTCGCTCTGCGCATCAACGACTCCGGTGACATCGAGGTTCCCTACGTTGGCGGAATCCAAGCTCAAGCCAAGACCCCTCGCGCGCTTGCCTCTGAAATCAAGTCGATGCTTGAGCGCGACTATTACCACACTGCCACGGTTATCATCAGCATCGATGTGGAAGGCCAAAAGTCTGCCGGCCAGTTCTACATGTCAGGCGCGGTTCGCAGCACGGGGCCCCAGGAAATTCCATTCAATGAAAAATTCACGGTGAGTAAAGCGATCCTGCGGGCGGGAGGATTTGCAGATTTTGCCAACGAGCGTAAAGTCAAACTGACTCGGGCCCTGCCCGACGGGCAGACGGAAACCAAGTTCATCAACGTGAAAGAGATCATTGAAAAAGGCCGCTTGGATCTAGATGTTGAGATCCAGCCTAACGACTTCATCACGGTTCCCGAACGACTGATCAACTTCTAGACCTATGGCTTTCGCAGCAGAACAAACAACGACAGCCGGAGCGCAGCAGCACGAACGGGCGGAGATACTCCAGCTCACCTTCCAGCGCTACAGGTACATGCTCCAGAACTGGTGGTGGATCCCTCTGCTGACCACCGCGATCGGTCTCGGGCTGCAGGCTTGGGTTGTGCTCAGTGCTCCCCCCCAATATCAGGCGAGCGGTCGACTGATGATGTCTGGCAAAATCTCCCTGCCCGACGGCGCTGTCTACAGCGAAGAGGCGGCCAACTTCTTCGGCACCCAGCTTGAGTTGCTGCAGAGCACCGAGGTCGCTCGCCGCGCCGATGCGCGCGTCTTGGCGCTCAACCCGAGCTTGGAAAAAATCCCCGTCCGTCTCTACGCGTCCGTCATCCCCAAGACGTCCATCTTTTCGGTCACCGCCATCGGCCAGCAACCCCAGCAGACCAAGGCGTACATCGACGCGGTGATGGATGAATACATCTCTTATCGCCGGACGATGCGCTCCGGAAAATCCGAAGATACCGCGAGCGCTGTCACTGACCAAGTCGTCGAGCTGGAGAAAAGTCTACGCAAGGCGGAGGAAGAGCTGTTCGAGTGGCAAAAACAAAACAATGTTGTCTCTATCCAGGAGGAAGGCAACAGCGCCGGTGCGTATCTGGCCAGACTCAACAACAAGCTTGCTGTCCTGCGTAGCGAGGCCCAACTCCTCGAGACTCTTTCGCTCGAACAAAATTTGGACCGGCAAAACAAACTCGACACCCTCGCCGCTGCCCAACCAGAGAGCGTCAACTCGCTCATGCAGCGCTTTGGTCCGGCTGCTGATTACCTGAAAGCTCGCCAGGAAGTTCAGCTTTTGCGCGCCCAGCAGGTCGAGTTGGGCATCAACCTCAAGCCGCGCCATCCGAAAATGGCCCAACTCAACCAGCGCATCGCCATGCAGGAGCGCCTGATGGAGATTTACCAAGGCCAGACAGCCGAGCAGTTCGCCTCCCAGGTCGAGTCACTCCGTGTGCAGATCAAAAACGACGAGGAGCAGGTCAAAGAGTGGGAGGTCAAGACTCTGGATCTGAGTCGGCGTCTCGCCGACTTCGAAAGGCTCAAGGGCAAAGTCGACCGGCAAAAAACGCTCTACGAAAAACTTCTGGACAGATTGCAGTCCATCGATGTCGGCACCAAAACCGATCAGGATACGGTGAGCATCATGGAGTATGGTACGGCGCCAACCGTGGTGCGGCCGGACCTGGGGCGCGCGCTGCTGATGGGCGGTCTGGGTGGGTTTGCCATCGGCCTCGGCATCCTAGTCCTCATCGGCAAACTGGACGACCGTTACATCTCCGTTTCTGAACTTGAGGCACACTCCGAACTCGACGTCGTTGGCCTTATCCCGCGCCTCAAGATTTCGGAGATGCAGGTGCTGGAAGAAAACGACAAGCGCCACATCCTCGTCGAATCCTTCCGAAACATCCGGTCAAGCATCCTCTTCATGCCCGCTGGGGACTTCAACCCCAAGAGTTTCCTCGTCAGCAGCGCGATCCCCGGCGAAGGCAAATCAACCTTGGCGATGGACTTGGCTGTCACTATGGCCTTGGCCGGATCAAAAACCTTGCTGGTGGATGCTGACTTGCGCCGCGGCCGTCTCAACCGGCACTTCCAAGCCAAGAGCGAACCAGGCTTGGCCGAGCTTCTCAAGGAGACCTCCACCCTTGAAGAATCCGTCATCGACACACATATCCCCAACCTGCGCTTCCTGCCTCGCGGCAAAGCTCTCGCGGCCGGCACGGAGCCGCTGCCGGGCAACAAGTTCAGCAAACTCATCAATGGGCTGCACGACCAGTATGATTACATCATCCTCGACAGCTGCCCGGTTCTCGCCGCCGATGATTCCAGCGGCATGGCGCCGTTGGTCGATGCCGTGTTCTTTGTGGTCCGCTCTCGCTTCACCTCCGCTCGCCTCTTCATCCGCTCGCTCAAGCTCCTTGCCGTCCGCGGCGTGAGTGTGAGGGGCTTGATTTACAATTGCGCTGAGATGGGAAGTTCCGACTATCCCTATTACCAATACAAGGAGTATCACCGCGCCGCGGCCACTCTCCCCGAGCCATCCGAGAAGAGTTGATCTCGCCCTGCAGCTTGTTCTTGCTTAGGGGAGGTTCCTCGCTTACCAATTTGCGTTCTCTTTCGGCTAGGTAGCTCAGTTGGCAGAGCAGAGGACTGAAAATCCTCGTGTCGGGGGTTCGATTCCCTCCCTAGCCACCTTCTCTCA
>JBAXCT010000171.1:0-5123 GCA_037141375.1 Chthoniobacterales bacterium
GACATTGACGGCCGGGAGGGAAGTGTAACCGCTCCCCCCGGCGATCACGTCAAAGGAATCAACCCCCTCATCCTGCGAATAACCCCAGCGGATTTCATAGCTGACCGTGAAGCCAGTGATCGTGCTGCCGGAGTTGTTGACGAAGCGGAGACCCGTGTTCCCTTGAATGCCGCCGCTCGGAGTGAATCCGAGGGCACGATAGCTCGAGGAGCTGGTATTGTTATCGAAGTGCTGAGGAACGCTGTAGAGAACACTGTTGCTGAAATTTGTCCGATACATCGCTGCCGCGCAGACCAAATTGGCGTAAGTGTTGGTGGGGTCCGTGGTGCCGTAATTGGCATACCACCCAGGCAACGTGCTGTTGTTAGTCCATGGATTGGTGCCGGTGGTGGGCAAAGAATTGAAGTTTTGGACGTAAGCGCCGCTCAGGCTGACAGAGTTGCTGCCTGTGCTGTTGGTGATGGAAACCTGCCCAACCACGGCTTGGGCCGCGAAGATCAGCAGGCCAAGGATCAGACTGAGGTGAAGGGAGGGCTTCATTTGGCTGTCCACCAGAGGCAAGACAATGTCCGACCGACGCTGTCAGACAATAGAGGATCGGCGCTTATGATGGAAGTGGAGAGACCAGCGGCGAGGCTTTCAAAGCCGAAGTCGCCAACACAACAATAAACACCCGCTTGCAGGAAGGCTGGGATCTTCACGTTCTGGAATCTGCGGGGCATCTAGATTTAGACAAGGGCGGGAGTAAAACGCTTGATCAAGATCGTCCAGAAGCAGTTTTCCTCAAGCCATAGTCGTCGCACAAGTGTGCATTCGGCCGGCGACGAAGGTGTGGACCCAGCCAGCCAGAGATTGAGGAGACAGCAAACGCGATGTCCGTAAAAGGGCACTATGCCGCTTCGCAGGCGCCGTCAGCCAAGCAGGCCCGCACAGGGGCGCGAAGACCGAGAATGGCTTAGGCGTCCTTGAGCCACCCACGGCGCGACGGCCAGTGAGGTGTGGCGTGTGGCTTGTGACGGGACGAGGCCGAGTGGAGATTAAACAGAAGGCAACAAAGGGGGCGAAGGGGACTATCAGACCTCCAATCTACGCTGATCCGATGCCACCTCCTGATTGCCTTCCGCTCCAGCCACCCACCACCAACCACTCGCCGCTGAGCGCGGTAACTTGACGGCACGGTCAATGTCTGTCATTTTGTCTGACATGCAGGTGGTGACGACGCGAGAAATCCAGCGGGACACGCGGATGCTGCGGCAACGCATCCTCGCGGGCGAAACGCTGCAATGGATACTCGGGAAAAAAGTGATCGGTCATATTGTGCCAGCCCAGGAAATTGTTGCGCCAAAGCCGTGGCCGGATTTGCAGCGGCGTTTGCAACGCCTCTACCGGCGACCGGTTGGGGCGAAAGAACCAGCGGCCTCCTTGATCTACGCAGACCGTGGCTGACTTCGGCGTCTATTTCGACACCGGCGTCTTGGTGAAACTGTATTACCTCGAACCCGGATCGCAAGAAGTGGCCGCGCGTGCGGCAAAGGAACGATCGCTCCCCTTCCCATCCTTCACCGAAATAGAACTACGTAACGCCTTGCGGGTCCTCCAAGGGCGCGAGCTGCTCAGGGCAGACGAATTGTCCGCAGCTTTGACCATGATCGACGAGGACATCGCCGCAGGAAGGCTGCGCCGTCTGCCGATGGAAGCCGCCGCGGTCCAAGAGTGTGCCGAGAACCTCTCGCGCCGCCATGCGGCCCGCACCAAATGCCGCGCGCTCGATCTTTTGCACGTGAGCCATGCCGTTGTCGCCGGCATCCCGCGGCTGTTCACCGGAGACAAACGCCAAGCGGAGTTGGCCAAACTCGCCGATCTGCGGGTAGAATTCCTGCGCGTTTGAAAGCGCCGCAGATCGGGCAGCCTGCCGCTGTAGTGACGTGTGGCAAGTGAAAGGCGGTCAGGAAGACCTGCCCCTGGTTCTCAGGCACGGCCGATCAGGCGGCGGCGCGCAGGCCAGAGGATCAGACCGAGCAGCCCGACCGCAGCGACGTAGGTGGAGGGCTCGGGAATGGCCGTGATCGTGAAAGTGCTGCTAACATTATCCCGTGCGTAGCTGGCGATGCCGCCGTTGTTGGAGGTGAAGAACGAGGAGTTGTTGATCGTGCTGGTCAGGTTACTGCCGAACACGGGCGTGCTGCCGAAGTTAAAGTTGTTGATCGTCAGCAAAGCGCTCGGCATGTAGGTGCCGAAGCTGATGCTGTTGGCGTTGGCATGAGAGGTTGTGCTGAAGTCGAGGAACGATGCCGAGGCAAGAGAGAGGTTGCCGAAGACTTCGCTCACACCGATCGCGGTGCGGATGGTGCCGCCGGTGAGGGAGACCGAAGCGCTGTTGTTCACTTGGTTGGCCTGCGAAACAAGCAACGTCGCGCCGCTGGCCACGCTGACCGATGCCGTCGAACCGAGCGATGAAGCGGTCGTGCTGGCCAATTCCAGGGTCCCGTCGCTCACCGTCGTCGCGCCGGAGAATGTGTTCGCCGCAGAACCCGCGAACGTCACGGTTCCAGAGCCCGTCTTCGTCACCAATCCCGCACCGGAAATGACAGCGGAGAAGGTGGCCTGACCGCCGCTGGCCGTGGTGTAGCTGTCCAAACTGCTGAGCAGCGTCATGAGCAATCGGCCCGAACCCGATTGGCGCGAACCCACGGTGAAGTTGGTCAAGGACAAGCTGCTGCCGGCGGTGGGGGTCACGGTGAACTCGAAGTAAGCGCTACCGCTCGCTCCCGTGACCAGCGCATTGGTCCGCGCCACGTGGCCGGCGTTCATATGGCCCGAGGGAGCCCGTGTAGCCGGTGGAAGCGGAACTGGTGGAGAGCATCGTGGCCGTGCCCAAGGTGTTGCCCTGGAGGACGTCACCGTAGGTGACGCCCGAATCGGTGGTGGAGGTCACCGAAGCGCTGCCGACATTGGTCACGCTTCCGAAGCTCCAGTAACCGGAGAAGGCGTTGTTCGTGTAGTTGCTTGTGGTGACAAACGCGCTACCGACCACGATGTCGTTGGCAAGGGAGACGCCGTTGCCGGCGACCAGTCCCGCAGTGGACATGTTGACCGCGCCGCTTCCCCAGGCGGAGTTAGCCGCGGCGACAACGGTGCCTTTATCGATCGCGCTGGCGCCGGAGTAGGACGAACTGTTTCCGGAGAGCGTGATCGTGCCCGAACCGGAACCGCTTTAGGTACCACCATAACTTGTGCTTCCGGCCTCGGCCACCGTCAAGGTGCTTCCGGAGGCGAGCGCCACGTTGCCGCCGGTGTTGCCGCCGCCGGAGAGACTTCCGATGGTCTCGGAGGAACGCACGACGAGCGACGCGCCGCTGGCGTTGGACAACACCACGGTGGAACTATCAGCCAGAGCATTGCCGCGTTGGGGCGCTTGGGGTTTAAGATGAGGATGCTTGGAAAATGTTTA
Source organism: Chthoniobacterales bacterium (assembly GCA_037141375.1). Lineage (GTDB taxonomy): Bacteria > Verrucomicrobiota > Verrucomicrobiia > Chthoniobacterales > JACTMZ01 > JACTMZ01. The sequence goes on from JBAXCT010000171.1 coordinate 3,452, forward strand.
GGTGCGCAGGATGAGCGCGACGCGCAGGCAGGGGATGGCAGCCGCCAACACCGCGCGGCAAAGGCTGCGCAAGAGGACGCGCGAACAAGCTATGCAGTTAGCAACGGGGGCATTGCAGAGGGGGAGCTTGGGTTATTTACACCGGATAAATTCGGTAGAAACAAATAATTCTCCAACGCCGCCCGCAGGGCGACGAGAGGGATGCGCACGCTTGTGCGTGGCTGGGGAAACGGAGGCGGCGTCCTCTATTTTGCTCTTTTTTTGCCCCTGATCAAGGGGCGCTGCTTGGCCTTGCTACCTGGCGGCAAGATCGTCTTCCCCGCCGTATATTCGCCCTCCACCACCATGCGGAAGGGGCGCTGGGGCAGTCCGTAGTCGCCGCGCTGCACCAGGCCCGAGATCACATCGACCGCCATCGCTCCCATGAGCCGCGCATTTTCGGTGATGCCGCCTGGCTCTGTCTTGCCATCCGGCACGGTGACCACGGCGACGCTCAGCTTGGACGGCACATGAAGGCCGGCTGCTTCCAGTCTTGGCGCCAACTCCAGCCAGAGCGAGTAGTTGACCAGAATGACATCGGGCTTTTCTTTCTTCAGGCGCGCGACGATCGCATCGGGATCGGGCTGGCGCAGCGGATGAAGCGCCCGGCTGGACGGCAGCCCCGCTTTTTCCATGCCGAAGCGGAAACCAGCAGCCCAAGTCCCGTCGACCCGCTCGTCGATCGCCTGCTCATAGTAGAAGGCGGGTGAACGGAAGCCGATGGCCGCAAGGTGGCGAACCAGCTTCGCGAGCGAGCGGTAGTGGTCGTGCCCGATGGTGTGGAGGCGCGGGCGCGTGAGCGTCGAGCCGAAGGACACTGCGGCAAAGCCATCCCAGTCGAGCTGGATATGGGTGTGCGGCACGGGTTGCGGCGGGAGAAGAATGCCACGGATGCCCCTCGCCCGGAGCAGGCGCGAAAGCCCCGCGCTGCTCTGTCCGCTCTCGCGACTCCAAATCTCGTCGAGCACGAAGCCGAGTTGTTCCGCACGCGCCTTCGCCCCCGCGTGGTAGCCGCGGATGTGCTCGCGCGCCGCCCAACCACGCGCGGTATCGAAATTCGTCAGCCACGCGAGGGTCGCGCGATAGACTGGCGCGTCGGCAAGCATCTTGCGGTTGGCCAGCGCGGAGAGCAGCGGGTCGGGGCGGTAGCCGAGCTTGCGCGCCGCCTCCTCCACCCGCACACGCGTGCGCTCGGGAATGGAAGGATGGCGACGCAGGGCGCGCGAGACGGTGGAATGGTGCACCCCAGCCTCGCGGGCGACATCGGTGATGGTGGGAAGCCGTTCCACAGGAGGAGCCTTACTGCCGCCGTGGGGCGCAGGGCAAGCGGCGCGGGATACAGTGGGCCTAGAACTTTGCGCACAAGTGTGCACTGCTGTCAACTCCGATGGCTTTTTCCGGCGGTCATGTTAACAGGTCATTCCGCATGAAAACCTTGCACCCCTTGATCATCCTTTGCCTGCTGGGCACCGCCCTCTCCCTTCCCTGCCAGCGCGTTCGCGCGGATGACGTGACTTTGAAGATCGGGGATCCGAGCGGTTGGATTTCCCCACAGCTGATCGGGTACAACATGGCGGTCAATCCGCCGGAGAGCAACGTCGCCTCGTTTCTGCGTCATTCGGGAGTCGGGGCC
>JBAXCT010000172.1:0-5120 GCA_037141375.1 Chthoniobacterales bacterium
GTCAGTCCGGAACTGGACGAAGCAGGCGACAAGGGGTCGTCACCCAAAATCTGACGACCGAACGAAGGAAAGGAGATCGTCTGGGAGTTTTTGGGCATATCCTCCACCGTTCCGGTCAGGGCAAAGTCCCACGTGCCCGGGTCATTGGTGGCCACAATCCGGCCCGTGCCACCATTTGTCGCGCCACCATATCCAACCAAGCGGAAATATCCTGTCTTTCCCGCAGTGAGAGTGATGGGGTTTGAAGAAATCGCGCCACTCAAAGCAGTCGTAACATCCGTATCGGCCACACCGCTCGAGGGGTTCGTCACATCGAAAGGCCCATAACTGCGCAAGGGGTTGGGATCAAAAGCCGAGTTCGCATTCGTTTCCGCATAAAGGATAGACCATTTCTTGGGCCCGGATGCGCTGACCTGAAGAATCAAACGGGAGATTCCGGAAATCGTAACTTTCTTCCCAGTGTCTGCCTGAATTTCGAAGGAAAAGTAGTCGTTGTTGGTTGTGCCATTGGGACCCGGCCCGGTTCCGTTCGCGGTCCAACTGCTGGCACCCCAGGCGTAGGGCGCGTTGGTATAAATATTCGGAGAAAGCCCTGAAGCCATGGCGAAGGCCTTCGGGCCCACAACCCCGAGTGCATTCGTGCCGGAGTTCACCGTGTTGGTTGTCGAGTTGGTCGGAAAATCCCAACCGATCAGAGGAATGGGAGGAATGACATTAAGATAAAACCAGTCGGTGCCGACGCCGCCATTGGTAGCTTGCTGGTAGACTATCACCATGACGTTGCTCCCATTGGTGTTGGGGCGGGGACGGACGACGAGGCTGCGGTTCGTGTTGGAGCCGCCGAAAATAAACCCCGACAAGTCGACCGCATTAGTGTTCGAGGAGTTGGCGGTCGAGGATTCGACGATATTCGTATTCCCCGACCCGCCCCAAAAAATGCTGTTGGAGCTGGCCAAGGTGATGCTCAAGGCCGGTGTTTGGCTGTTCTGGAAAATGGTTTGGTCGATGAAGGAATTGACCGGGGGCGGAGGCGTGGCTTGCGTGTCCATCGTCATCTGGAGGTGGTATTTGAAGAACTCGTCCAGCGAGGCGATGAGGTTGGAGGCGAAGGCGGCCCGGTTGGATGAGGTATCCCGCACATTCGTGTAGTTGCACTCGATCTGAATCGCGTCGATCGTCCCGCCATTGTTCGTGCTTGTTCCGTAGATCCCCACATTGTAGCCGCCGTTGAAGTAGACGTTCGTTGCGCCCGAAGAGTTCGTCCCGGGATTCGGGTTCGAGGGGCTGGGGATGCAGGGATAACCACGCTTTTCCAGCAGCGCACCCAGGCTGAGATTGCTCCGCACCAACTCGGTGAAAGTTTGGCGGGAGCGCTGGCTCATGGCGCGGATGGTGGATTGATCCTCGTCGGTCGACGAAAATGTCGTTTTGAACAGGTCGGAGTCGGAGAGATCGTACCCGATCTCGTTGCGCTGGATGGTGTGCCCATGGCCGTGCAGGTCGATGTAGAGGCCGCGATCGTAGCTGTTGCTGACCGAGCGGCGGGCGATCTGGATGAACTCGTGGAATTCTTTCCACAGGGTTTGCGTGTTCGTGTTGCTCTGCGCGCCCTCGCCTATTTCCCGGTTGCAGTCGACTTTGGAACGATCCACATCGCAGATAATCACATGCGGATACCTGCCGTAGCGGTTGAAGGCGGCGGTGCGGATGGCCCGGGCCAGATTGTCGGTGTTGAGATCGGCATCGGTGGTGATCGTGTAACTCGACGTATTGGTCCGGTCTGGGAGTTCGGAAGGCGTCAGGCTCCCGCCATGCGGCGCGGAAATGATCAGCGGCAGATTGCCGGCGATGTATTCGGTGTAGTTGCTCCGTCCGTAGTACGTCGTTCCCGGCACGTAGCTTGTCAGGTTGGTCTGGGCTGACGCGCACGGCACCAGCGAAACGGCCAGCAGGGCCAACAACCACCAAAGGCGTAAGCCTCCGCGTCCGCGAAAAGTCCCAACGCCACGCAGGTTGGGGCCGATGCCGGCCCCGGAGGAGGTCCTCCGCACAACAAAAATGAGAGAGATAGAGACAGGGAGTCTCATGGGAATAGCCTAACACAGAGTTTAAGTTTTGATAGGGACGATTGACCGCTTAAGGATCATGCCAGCATGGGCGGTGCCGTTCGGCTATGGATAGACTAAGCTGAGGGTTCGGCCTTGGCCTATGACGCTCGGCGCCCCCAACCCCGCAAGATGAACCACTCAACTTCGGCCAGCGGTTGTCAGCAACACGGCCGCCTCATGGCTCGACCGGTCTGCAGTATGGCCCCCATTGGCTTGCCCGCGACGCAGATCAGCGTCGCATTGGAGGACTCGCCGTCATAGCATCAATTCCCAAGTGACAACGACTCCCTTGCCGGAAAGTCTGGGCATGCTCGTCGCGGCACCGGGGCTGGTCTTCAAGCGCCATCCGTGGAGATGGCTCGCGGCCTGCATAACCATTGTCTTGGTGGCGTCCTATTTGGCTTCCCGGATCCAGAATTCCTGGGGGGAAGTGCGGGTCACGGGAATCAATCTTCCCACGCAAAACGGGCAATGGATCGCGGCGGATTTGTACCGTCCGCTCTCTGCGACCAAGGAGAACCCGGCGCCTCTGGTCATCGTTGTTCCCGGCTTTCAAAGGTCGAAGGAGACACACGCCAATATCGCCATCGAGTTGGCCCGGCGGGGAATTGTCGTCATCAACATCGATCCTTACGCACAAGGATCATCCAGCTCTTCGCTGGATCGTCGCTCCGCGAGCAATGAGGGATACGGAATGTTTGCGATCGTCGATTATGTCGCCGATACGGACATTTTGAATTATGTGGACAAGGCCCGCATCGGCGTGACCGGCCACTCGGCGGGCGGCAACGCGGCGCTGCAAGCCGCCTCTTTTTTCGGCAAAGAGTCCGTGCGCACGAAATCTCCCAGCAAAATTCACGCCGCTTACATCTCCGGCTATGTGCTGACGATGACGAAGAAAACCCTTCGCGATGTGAATTCCAATCTCGGCATGAGCTACGCGCTCTATGACGAGGGGTCGTATCGCAACGAATTAAAAAACGGTGATATGCGCACGGCACCGGAGGCGCTGCGTTTCGTGAACTCGGGAGCGAAGGGCGGCGAGGATATCAGCGAACTGGAAATAGGAAAATTCTATGGCGACGCCAAGTCCCGAACGCTCCGCGTGGTCCACAACGAGAAAATGCTCCATCCGTTCCAGCCCTACAGCAGGGAAGAGGCAGCGCACCAGATTGCTTTTTTCCAGCACGTGTTCGGATTGGACAACACGCGCCCCCCCCAAGATCAAACTTGGTATTGGAAGGAAGTCCTCCTCCTGCTTGCCCTTGCTTCCGCCTTGGTCTCACTGGTGCCGATGGCGCAACTCCTCCTGTCATTCGTTGAGTATTTCCATCCTCTCGCTCACCGAGTTCCCGCCGCCCCCCCTCCACCCGTCGGAAAGTCACAAATCATCTTTTGGGTGCTGCTCGTCGGCGGTGCAGCGATCGCGTGTGTGACATATATTCCACTGACCGAACTTTCCCAGAAGTTGTTTGTCGAATCTGCCGGCCGGATGGCGACCTGGTTTTTTCCCCAGCGGATGAACAACGGCATTATGCTGTGGGCACTCCTGAACGGAGTCGTCGGATTTCTTCTCTTGTTTCTGGGGCGCCGTCTGAGCGGCTCAAAAGGCGATCTTTCGTCTTTTCCCGGAGCGGCTACCAGCGTGAAGGAAATCTGGCGGTCGTTCGTGCTCGCCGCGATCTTGTTTGGCTCATTCTATCTCCTGCTGTTCGTGGTTTATACCCTCTTCCACGTGGATTACCGCTTTCTCTTTCTCGGCGCGCGTCTCTTCCAACCCGAGCTGCTGCTATTGCTTCCCATGTATGCACCGGCGTTCTTCCTCTTTTTCCTCTCCAACTCATTCCGGGTCAATGCGGCCATCGCCTATGAAGGACAACCGGAGTGGCGGTGCATGCTGCTTGCGGGATTCGCGAATTCCCTCGGTCTCGTCTTCATCCTCGCCGCACAGTATTTCTCGCTCCTGTTCACAGGGACGGTCCACTGGACCGAAGGGTGGCTCTACATCAATCTGCTCTTCGGCGTGGTGCCCGTGATGTTCATCCTGCCCTATTTTCACCGCTACTTCTACCGGATGACCGGCCGGATGTATCTCGGTCCTATGACAACGTGTCTGGTCTTCGTGATGATTCTTCTCTCGAACACCGTCTGCTACTTCCCGCTCTGATCCGGGAGCCCGAGGCTGTCAAGCGGGAGCCTTTATTCCGGCGCGACTAAGCAGCCTCCCATTCGCCATAATAAGCAACCCCAGATCCGCCTTGGGGGTCGCCTCACCCATCGACTTCACTGAAGATTCCGATTATTTGCTCTTCGCTAAATCGACTCGGTTCCATTTGTTCTGCTCCTTCTAGGGGCGCAGAACTTCACTTTTCGACTGTCCTCTTTCAGGGGGTCAGGCCAATACCAAAGGCGCGTTGGCGCAAGTTACGCCAAAATTCAGGGCGAAGGGGGCAGCAGGCTTCGCACCTGATCCCGCAGGGCGCGAAGTTCTAATTTAAGCTCTTCTATTTCCTGACTCTTTGTCTTGAGCTCCGCAACCACCTTGTCACGTTCCTTGAGTTCCTCGCACAATCCTTTCACCGAAAGGAAAAGCACTCCATCGGCGTCGAGGGTGTTGATGGTCTTGGCATCATTTCCCAAACCAAAGGCGGCATGGAAATCCTGCGCCATTGGCCCGAAATAGCGGCGATGCGGGTCGTGCTTGTATTCCCATTCAGTGACCGGGAGTTGGTCGACCTTGGCAAGCACCGCGCGCGGATCGACAGCGACAACCGCGGTCTTTGCATTGCTGTCGCTTAGCGTGACCCATGCCGTGCCGTTTGGCGCGAGGGCCGCACCATTGAGTCCACCCGAGGGAAGAATTTGCAATCCGGTAGTGGCCGTCGTCGTAATGAACCGCACGCCACCCGGTGCGCGCACCGTGAAAGAATTCTCATTGGTTGAAGCATATGGCACGGGAAGGCAGGGGGCAGAGTCAGGTGGGCACGGTAGCGATGGAGAGCTGCGAGCAGA
>JBAXCT010000173.1:0-5105 GCA_037141375.1 Chthoniobacterales bacterium
CGAAGAGTTGCTGGCCACCGAAAAGAAGCGTCGGGCAGACGAAGCTTTTTACCGGGGCGCCGTGACCGCCTACACTCCCGAGGTCCGCTCGGAAACCCTCAAACTGAACGACGACATTCCTTTTGCCACGGAATGAATCTGCCTCTGTATTCCTCCACCGCGGACCTCTCGCGGCCCAACCTTGTCGGGTTGCAGCATCCCGGATTGGCAGCTTTGCCCACTCAATTGGTCTGTCCGATCCGGGAAGGCCTCGCCGTGACGCCACTTCGCACCAGGATTCAATGGAGCGGAGCACACTACGTGGTGGCCTGCGATCTCCTCCGCCCGATCAACACCATGGCTCTGAAAAGAGTTGGAGAGCTGGATAAAACCGCATCGTCGGAAGTCCTGCGCACCTTCCAACTTCTGCTGGCCACTGCGGATTGAAGAAAGGCGCAGACCAAATTCCGGGATCGAGCGACAACGGAGCGCGCGCTGCTCAATTTTTGCGCGACAACTTGGTCAGATCGAAATCGGGCGGCGGCGGGCAGTCGGGATTGATCCACTGGATCACCGCCGCCCAGCCCTTGCTTTCCTCATCGTGCGGAAGGTAACCGCGGATGGCCGTGACCACATCCCATCCGTTATGGAGATGCGCGGTCAGCACCGGATCGGTCACTTCGGCTTTTTTGACCTTTGCGATGTAGTCCAAAGGTTTCAGCGAGTCGGCCACGCGACCATAGCCCGGCATCCGGCTTCCGCCGACCATGCGCCAGAGCGCCTTGCGCGCGACCAGTTCCCGCGTGGCCAAGGTGAGCGCCTTGCCCAAGCCGTGATGCTGATGCTCGGGATGCACAAAGAGATCGGCCCCGTAGAGCGTGTGAGCCTCGGGGTCGTGATCGGTAAAGGTGCCGCCGGCGGTGAGTTCGTCCCAGGAGTCGTCGAGATGAAAGTGGATCATCCACATGATGAGGGTGAAATGCGCCCCCGCCACCGCGCCCGATTCCTCATGGATGACGACAAACTGCCCCTCGGGAAAAACCCGGTGGTGCGCGGCCAATTCCTCCGGCGTATAAGGCCGCTCCGTCGGATAGACCCGCCGGCAGATCTCCGCGATCTCGGCGTAATCCTCCTCAGTCATCAACCGGATCGAATATCCCTCGGGAAGGTGGCGGCGTGCTTCATCCATAATGAACAACCTCCCTACCACCGATCCCCTCACCTGACGAGAAGCACTTGATATGCCCGACGAAAATTCGCACGCACTTGATTCCAAAGAAATCGTCGCTACTCAGAACACGCGCGGCTCGCCCTCGCGCAGGAAGCACACGCGGTCGAGCAAGCCCTCGGCACCGGCGCACTCGATGAGGCGCGAGGGCGGTTCCCATGGTGGCTCGTAGCTGAGGCGGAAGGTTCCGTAGTGCATGGGCACAAAGGTCTTCGCCCCCAATTCCACAAAGGCCTTGAGCGCCTCCTCCGGCGTCATGTGCACCTCGCGTCCGCTCGGAGGGTCGTACGCTCCGATGGGGAGGAGCGCGATCTCGATGGGGATCTTTTTACCAATCTCGGCGAAGCCCGGAAAATAGGCGCTGTCGCCGCAGTGGAAGACGGTGCGTCCCTCGACCTCGATGACAAACCCGCCGAACCCGCGATGCGTGTCCGCGATCATGCGCGCGCCCCAGTGGTGCGCCGGCGTCATGGTGACCTTGACCGGACCGAGCTGCATCGACTGCCAGACCTCGAGCTCGTGCACACGGTCGAAGCCCAAGCCCTGCACGAGGCGACCAACATGGCGCGGGACAACGATCGGCTGCTCGGCGGCCACGCGGCGCAGCGTCTTGCGGTCGAGATGGTCGAAGTGCGCGTGCGTAATGAGGACGGCGTCGATATCCGGCAGCGCATGCAGCTCCAGCCCGGGCTCGCGCAGACGCTTGATCACCTTGAGCCAGCGCGCCCAGTTGGGATCGATGAGAAGATTGAAGCCGGGGGCCTGCAGCAGGAATGAGGCGTGGCCGATCCATGTGATGGAAACCTGTCCGGCGGACAGCACGGGAAACTCGGGCGTGAGGCGTTCGCCCTGACGCGGCTCGAAGAGGCTCGGCCAGACGACCTCGGCCAGAAAATTGCGCTTATGCCACCCCTCGCGAGGCTTGAGCCCCACTTGATTGGCCGCAGGCTTGCGGCGGCGCAGACGCGGGAGAATACGCCGACGCGGGCGCGCAGGCTTGTCTGGCTTCTCGTCAGCGCTCAACGTGGATGGAGTTTCATGACTTCTCCGGCCAAAACAGAACTGCGCCGCACCATGCGCGCGCAGCTTGCCCTGATGACTCCCGCCAACATAACGGAGGCCTCGGAAAGCATTCGTACCAGTATCCCATCCCTCCCGCGCTGGCAAGAAAGCCGCGTGGTCGCCGCCTTCGCCGCACTGAACGGCGAACCGGATTTATGTCCGTGGGCTTGGGCCGCGGAAAAGACGGTTCTGCTTCCGCGCGTCGAGGGCGATCTGCTCGTTTTTCATCAAATCCATCACAGCGATGGACTTTTGCCCGGCGCCTTCGGCGTGATGGAGCCTGATCCGCAGAAATGCCCAGTGGCCGACCCTCGCGAGGCGGGCATCATATTCGTCCCGGGGTTGGCCTTCACAGCGGATGGAAAACGGCTCGGACGCGGACGCGGCTACTACGACCGACTTCTCGCGAACTTGCCGCCCTCCGTCCTGCGCGTGGGCGTTTGCTTCACACCGCAAATCCTCGGTGGGATCGAAAGCGAGCCGCATGACGAGGATGTCGATCTTGTCCTCAGCCCGTCAGTTTGAGCCGAAGGCGCGCGACGAAGCGAGCGCAGGGCCCCCGAGCAAGTGGAAAAGTGGTGCGCGATACAGGGTTCGAACCTGTGACCCCTACCGTGTCAAGGTAGTGCTCTACCACTGAGCTAACCGCGCGTTTTCAGGGGTATATGTCCTGAAGCTTGAGCTACACCGAAGGCCGCCGAGCATGTCGCTTTGCGGCCCTAAGCAATGCGATGGAAAATAGCCACGACGATGGGGCACCGCAAGATTTTTGCAACCGGTGGGCGCCGCGACGCAGACGCGAGAGATATGGCAGCAGAGATCGACAAAGATGCCGGCAGGCAATAAATAGCTAGTGTAACGGTTGAGACTTATTCCCGCCCCGGCCCCGGAAAGGTGAGCCCGGTCAGCATCGGTACCGCCGCCGAACAATTGCACTTCCGTCCTTCTCTCTCCCATGGCTGAAATCTCCACGCCCGCCATCGCCAGCGCCACCGATCTGGTTGTGCGCTACGGCACGCAGACGATCCTTGATCGCGCAACCCTCACCATCCACGAGGGGGAACGCGTCGGTCTGGTCGGACGCAACGGCACCGGCAAATCCACTTTCCTGCGCATCGCCACCGGCGTGCTCGAGCCCGACTCCGGCCTCTTCACACGACGGCGCGATCTGGCCACGGGCTATCTTCCGCAAATCTTCGATTTGCAGGAGGACCAAACCGTGGAGGAGAACATACGGGCGGGAGCACAGAACGTCCTCGACTGGATCGCCGAGTATGAAAACGAGTCCGGCGAGAGCGCGCGCAGCAGCGAGCTTCTCGAGCGCATCAACCATGCCGACGGATGGAATCTGGACTACCGCACCAAGAGCCTGGTGACCAACCTGCATGCGCCGGATCCCGAGCGCATCGTGCGTTCGCTGTCCGGCGGTGAAAAACGGCGCGTGGCCCTCTGCCGCGCCCTCCTCGCGCGGCCGGACTTCCTCGTCCTCGACGAACCGACCAACCATCTGGACACCGGATCGATCGAGTGGCTCGAAGATTTTCTCTCCCGCTATGGCGGCACGTGTCTTTTCGTGACGCACGACCGCTACTTTCTCGACCGCATCACCACGAGGATTGTCGAACTTTCGCAGGGACGCTTCCACAGCTATGACGGGAATTACACCGACTATCTCCTGGCCAGGGCGCAGCGCCAGAGCGTCGAAGAACTGCAGGAGAAAAAACGCCAGAAGTTCCTCAAGCGCGAACTCGAGTGGGTGCGCAAAGGACCGCGCGCGCGGCGGACAAAATCTGTCGACCGCATCGAGCGCTACTTTGAGATGGCGGCGCAGCAGGCACCGGAGGCCGAACTCGATGTCGATCTCATCATTCCGCCTGCTCCGAAGCTGTCCAACCGCGTGGTGCAACTGCGCCAGATCGGGATGGACATGGGGGAGCGCACGCTTTTTGACTGCGTCGATCTGGATCTGGCGGAGGGAGAACGCCTGGGTATTGTCGGAAGCAACGGCCTCGGCAAATCCACGCTGCTAAAAGTCATCCTCGGGCAGATCCCGCCCACGCGTGGTGAAGTCGAACTGGGCGCACGCACCCAGATCAATTACATCGACCAGAACCGGATGCTGCTCGACGATTCGAAGACCATCTGGGAGGAGGTCGGAGGCAGCAGCGAGCAAGTTTACCTCGGAGACGAAAGCATCAGCCTTCGTTCCTATCTGCGGCGGTTTCTCTTCAGCGAAGACCGCATCAACACCAAGATCGAACTGCTCAGCGGCGGAGAGCGCAGCCGTGTTCTGCTCGCAAAGATCCTCAAGCGCGGGGGGAATGTGCTCATTCTCGATGAACCGACCAACGATCTCGACCTGGGCACCCTGCGGCTGCTCGAGGAGGCTCTGGTGGCCTTCAAGGGAAGCGTGATTGTCGTGAGCCATGACCGCTACTTCCTCAACCGCGTCTGCACCTCCACGCTGGCGTTCGAAGGGGAAGGCGTCATCCGCTACCACGTCGGCAACTACGATTATTATCTCGAAAAGCGAGCGACCCTCCCCCCGGCCGCCACCGGCGCCCAACCCGCGAAATCGACGGCTGGCAAAAGTTCCGGCGAGAAACCACGCAAGCTGAAGTGGAAGGAGGAGCGCGAACTCCAGACAATCGAGGCCGATATTCTTTCCGCGGAACAAAAGGTGGAAGGCCTATCCTCCACGCCGCCCCACGGTCAGCCTGCGGAGGAATGGAGCACTTATGATGCCAGCCTGCAAGCGGCCCAAGCCGAAGTGGCGCGACTCTACGCACGCTGGGAGACCCTCGAGGTCATCCGCAAAAACGCGGCGGCTTCCTGA
>JBAXCT010000174.1:0-5103 GCA_037141375.1 Chthoniobacterales bacterium
GGCATGCTGATCCGCGGTCAGCGCGCACAATGCGGCATCGATCCAGTCCATGTTATTCAAGTTCTCCACACTCACTCCGTTTTTGCCAAGAAGCGCGAGACGCTGCGACCGTTTGCGGGACGCGTCCGCATTTCCTCCCCGCAGCTGCCAGGTGACGGCATGGGGAAAAGTTTCGAAACAGCACGGGCTTCCCGGCGGCTGCCCGGGTCTGAACAAGGGATACGCTTTCTCGATTGCGCGGAACAGCGCTGCACCCCGCAACATCCAACCGTAAAAACCGCCCGCGTTGCGCAATGCGACCGATCTGTTCGGCGTAAGGAAGCATCGTATTCCTTGCGCCAGCAGTTCCCGCTCGGCCGTGCGGGCGTTGTTGCCTGACCTCCACCGGCACGGAGCATCGATGGCCACGACCTGTGCGCCGATTTCCTTGCGACACCATCGGACCAAATCCGGCGCGCTGCTGGTTTGCAGCCGATCGGAATATCTCCCATCGGCCAAAGCGACGCCGTGGAAACCCTTGGACTCTCCGCCGACATCGATTCCGACAACCTTGCGCTTGGCTCGTCTTGCCACCATGGCATGGAGCTTAGCCGATACGGCAACACGTGCGCTTGCCTAGCCGAGTTGTTGTGCCATCCTGAGAAGTAATGCTCGAACTACTCTTCTTCATCGCTTTGGTTGCGTGGCTGTTTTTCAGCACTCTGGAATTCGTGCTCTCGCTGTCATGCGCGCCCACTTTTATCGCCGCATTCGTGCTGGTTCCGCCGCTGGCCATAGCCCGTTATGCGGATCTCGTCCGCGCGCACCATCTCGAGCGGGTCCAACCCGGATCGCAACCTGTACCGCCAGAGAGATTTTTCTGGCCGTTGGCCCGTCGCCGGATCGGTTTGAGATTCATTACGTCCTTTGCCTTTGCGCTGGCGTCTTGGCCAGTCGCCGTGCTGTCGCCTGCGGGTATGGAACTGAGCTCTTCTTCTGTCACCGGCTGGATCACCGGAGTGTTGGCCATACTTTCGCTTGGTGAAGCGCTGGCTTGCGGCTGGCTTTACGTCAGAGCATCGCATTGGTTCGACCGGCACGCGCCGAGCCCTGTCGGGTGGATGCGGCGCATGCTTTACCGAATCTCCGACAACCACGAGTTCCTTGGCGAGGAACCGTTGCCACGCGAACGACGGCACCGCGAAAAGGTTTTCTGATTCCGCGCGGCGGTAAAAAAAGCCGGTCCCGCGACGAACCGGCTCTCTGTATTTCAAAAATCCCAAGCGGACTTAGCAGCCGTCGCCCTTGCACGGCTTGCCTTTGACGCAGCCATCTTTGTGTGTGTCGCCGACACCGCAAGTGCCGCCATGAGCGAAGATCTGACCGGCTGCGATGAAGGTCGCCGCCAACATGGTCATGATGATTTTCATGACTTCACCACCTCCCACGAATTGCCGCCGCGTCAAGCGTCTCCGCCGGGGTTCACTCCAGAGGATAAATGCTCACATCGACAGGTTCGGCCACGAGCATCGAGGCAGGAGGGTCTCCCATGCGGCCGAGTCCGTCTTCGTGAATTGGCTCGGATGACCACTCGGTGCAATGGGCCGGCGCGATGCGGTAGGGTTTGTGGTGCACGCGTCCAGACCTGATCTTGCCTCTGCGATCAGTGGCGAAGAGCAGGTATCGCTCGACGAGAAACCACGCGAGCGACTGCTCCCCGGCGAGTTCGCCCTGGACGGCGCTGCGGTAGCGGAAGTGTGAAGCGTTGTTCGATCCCTTGCGCCGACACCAATAAGCAATCTCGCCGTTGCGCTTTTCGCTGCTCATGCGCGCGTGGTGGTAGGGAAGATGAAAGAAGCGGCGGGCCACTTCGACTGCGATCGGTTGGTTGCAATCGAGCGAAAAGAACCAGACGCCCGGTCGCCCGGCATCGTCGTGCACATAGGTGCGCACATTGAGTTCGAGAAACCATGAGATCCACGGCACGGGTGGAAGTCCGACCGGGTGTACGCGCTCCATGGCGAAGGGAACGATGCCGAGCCACGCCTGGCCATCGAATAGATCCGCGTGCAGTCCCGAGGGCAAATGAGCGCGCAGCAGAGCGGGATCGACCGGCCAGTGCAGAAAAAGAAGATCGCTCCATCGTTGCCGCATGACCGGCTTGACCAACGGCAACTCACGCATGGAGAGACGCTGCAGCGATGTGGGCCGCCTTACCGGCGCGTCTGCCCGAATGATTTGATCTTGCTCCGACTCCATGGTGGCTGGCTTGTTACGCTATCCGGATCCCATGAGGGTTCCAAAGACTTTGCCGCGGCATCGACTTGGACCGCTGGTGCGTAGAGCATACGCTATGCGCGGCGTGAAAAAACAGCATCTCCCCGAGAAGATTTGCCCGGTTTGCCGACGTCCTTTCGTCTGGCGGAAAAAGTGGGAAAAGGTCTGGAACGAAGTTCGCTTCTGTAGCGAGCGGTGCCGCCGCACTAGGCCGACGGCCCGATGAAAGAACCAGTGCAACTTGTGTGGTTTAAGCGCGACCTGCGTGTCGAGGATCATCGTCCGCTGCGTGAGGCGGCACAGCGCGGACCCGTCTTGTGCCTTTACGTTTATGAGCCGGAGTTGCACCGCAGCGTGGAGTTCACATCGGCGCATCTCGACTTTCTCCGCGAATCGTTGATTTCTTTGCAGCACTCGCTCCGCGATCTGGGTGGAATGCTGGTGCTGCGGCGCGGCCGGGTCACCGAGGTCCTCCACGCTTTGAGGCGGGAGACGTCGTTCGTCACGCTCTGGTCCCACGAGGAAACGGGAAGCGACCGCACTTACCGGCGCGATCGCGAAGTGACGGCGTGGTGCCGTGAGCAAGGGATTCCTTGGCATGAATTCCGGCAGGATGGTGTGGTGCGGCGCCTCGCTTCGCGCAACGGTTGGTCGCGGCATTGGGAGGAGTTTGTCCGTCAGCCTGCCAGCAAGCGCCCGTCCCTTCGCGGCGTGCATGATGTGAGGAGCGAAGGTCTCCTTGGGCCGGACGATCTGGGTTTGTCACCGTCTGACAAACCCAGCGCGCAAAAGGGAGGAGAAGCCGAAGCGGATCGCACCCTCTCGTCGTTTTTGTCCGAACGCGGCATGAATTACCGCGCGGCCATGTCGAGTCCGGTTACCGGATGGACTGCCTGTTCGCGGATCAGCCCGTATCTGGCCTTTGGCTGCATTTCTTTGCGCACCGTGGTGGACAAGCTGGCTGAGCGACGCAGAGAATTGAGGGAGGAGGAAGCCGCGGGGGAACCGGTCGATCGTCGCTGGTTCGGATCGCTGCAGAGCTTCGGATCGCGTTTGCGCTGGCATTGCCACTTCATGCAGAAGCTCGAGGACGAGCCGCGCATCGAGTTCGGCAACTTCGTGCGGGCCTACGATGGCTTGCGGGAGGAATTCACGAACAGCACCGAGGGTCGCCGCCGTTTCGAGGCGTGGAAGGACGGGCTGACCGGCTATCCGATGGTCGATGCGTGCATCCGTTGCGTCAAGGCCACCGGCTGGCTCAACTTCCGCATGCGCGCCATGTTGGCGAGTTTCTCCGCCTATCACCTTTGGCTCCACTGGAGAGAGCCTGCGGTTTGGTTGGGCTCGCACTTTCTGGACTTCGAACCCGGGATCCATTTCAGCCAGTTCCAAATGCAAAGCGGCACGAGCGGGATCAATACCGTGCGCATTTATTCTCCGGCCAAACAGGCGGCCGAGCAGGATCCGGACGGCGAATTCATCCTGCGTTGGGTTCCTGAGATGCGCGGTGTGCCGGTTTCTTGGCTCGCCCGCCCGGAGCAAATGCCTGCGGAACTCCAAATTCGCAGCGGGTGTGTTATCGGCCGGGATTACCCCGCGCCGATTGTGGAACATACCGTTGCCGTGAAAGAAGCTCGCGAGCGGATCGCTGCGGTGCGCCGTCAAACGGCAACCCGGTCTCAAGCCCGGGCGGTGTTCGTCCGTCATGGTAGTCGCAAAAAGTCTGCGGTGAGTTCCACCAAGAAGAGGAATCGGCAGCTCGTCTTGCCCGGTCTACTTGTCGATGAATAAAGCTTCTAAACTTGGAAAAATTGACCGTGAGCTTACGGCGTGGCGTTTTAGCGCGTCCCGAAGCGCGCCTAGGGATCGACGCAACATTGAGCTTCTAAGCTCATCAATTCCGAAATATTCCAACCCTAAACGGTCGACAGGCGTTAGTATGGGGGCGCTATGATTAAAAAACACGTTCTCATCCTCGGCGGAGGCTTCGCCGGCTTGGCCTGCGCCCAGAAGCTGACCGATGAGCGGCTCCAGGTAACTCTAGTCGACCGCTGGAACCACCATCTTTTCCAGCCTTTGCTTTATCAGGTGGCTACCGCCGGCTTGACCATGGCGGAAATTGCGCAACCGCTGCGCGGCATCTTGACCGCGCAGAAAAATGTCACCACCTTGATGGACGAAGTGTCCCGCATCGATTTGGACTCGCGGCAGGTCCATCTCAAGGAGCACGTGCTCAGTTACGACTACTTGGTTATCGGGCTCGGAGCCAAGACGGGCTACTTCGGCCACCCCGAGTGGGAAGAGCACACCCACGGGCTGAAAAGTTTGAAGGACGCCATGAGGATCCGCCGTGAGGTCTTGCTGGCCTTCGAGCGGGCGGAATCAGCGGCCGACGCGGCGGAAACCGAACGGCTCTTGACCATGGTGGTGGTAGGAGGCGGACCGACCGGCGTGGAAATGGCGGGATCTCTGGCCGAGTTGTCAAGCAGGGTTCTCAAAGATGACTTCCGCCGCATCGACCCTTCTTGCGCCAAGGTGCACCTCATCGAGGCCGGGCCCAAGCTTCTGCCCATGTTCCCCGGCAATCTGCCCGACTACACGCTTGAGCGCTTGGGGAGCATGGGCGTCCACGTGCATCTCAGCTCGCCGGTCCAGGAAGTGGGACCGGGCTTTGTGCAAATGCCTCACGAGCGCATCGCCTCCAATATCATCATTTGGGCCGCCGGGGTGGAGGCTAGTGAAGTCACGCGCACCTTGGCCGGCATTCCTCTGGATCGCAGCGGTCGCATCAAGGTCCTGCCGGATCTCAGTCTGCCGGGACATCCTGAAGTCTTTGCCGCAGGCGAT
>JBAXCT010000175.1:0-5083 GCA_037141375.1 Chthoniobacterales bacterium
GAAACCATGATCGTGCATCTCGAGAAAGAAATTTTCCGGCCCAAATATATCCCGGTATTGACCGACCAGTTCGCGCCCGCGCTGCGGGTCACCCGCGGTGACCGCACTGCTGATCTCGCTCTTCAAGCATCCGCTGAGGCCAATAAGACCTTTGGCATGACGGGCCAGCAGTTCCTTGTCGATGCGGGGCTTGTAGTAAAAGCCCTCGAGGTGAGCCGCGCTGACCAACTTGACCAAATTGGACCAACCCTCGTTGTTCTCCGCCAAAACGGTGAGGTGGAATGCGGCATCCTTGCCCGAGGAGGCCTTCTTGTCGTGCATCGATCCCGGAGCGACATAAAGCTCGCAACCGAGCAACGGCTTGACCCCGGCCTTCTGCGCTTCCTTGTAGAACTCGACCGCTCCATACAACACCCCGTGATCGGTCATGGCCACCGCAGGCATGCCGAGTTCCGCCGTCTTGCGCATCAGATCCGCGATCCGCACGGACCCATCCAGCATGGAATACTCCGTGTGTAGGTGGAGGTGGGCAAACGACTGGCGCGGCATGCGGGGATTTTAGGCGATCAGGACCGCGATGGCAAAAGACGCTTTTCCGGATGGCCAAATCTTTTCCCGCCGATACCTTCCCGCCATGACCGAACCCGAAGAAAACATACTATGTGTGCCCCGCCCGGTCCTCGAACGTTTGGGACTTTTCGAGGGTCTCTCCGGCGAGGTGTCTCGCTACATGCCTGCGCTGCTCGACCCGGCCAACAACCTTTTCCTGCCGCGCTCGGCAGCAGAACAGGATCCTACCCACAAACAACTCATCCCCTATTTGGTCATTTGCCACGGAAACCGCGTGCTCCATTATCTGAGAGGCAAGGCGGGCGGCGAGGCCCGCCTCCACGCCAAGGGCTCCATCGGCATCGGCGGCCACATCAACGACGGTGACTCCCAAGCCATCCATTTCGATCGCACCGCCTACGATCGTGCGGTCGAGAGGGAACTGCATGAGGAGTTACAAATCGGGTGCGCATACGGCAATAAGGTCGCGGCACTGATCAATGACGATTCCACGGAGGTAGGCCGCGTGCATCTCGGCATCGTCCACGTGATCGATCTTGCCACCGCCGATGTCCGATCCCGCGAGGACGCCATCCGCGAAATCGAATTTCTCACCGGAGAAGAATTGGCAGGCCGCCGAGACCACTTGGAGGTCTGGTCGCAGATCTGTTTGGGCGGGCTGGCGGGATGGCTCGGAGTCTGAGACCCGCGTCAGCTTGCTCCCTGCAGACTGCTGATGATGCTGATCAGCGGAAGGAAGAGCGCGATGACGATCGTCCCGACAACAACAGCCAGAAAAACGATCATGACCGGCTCGAGGAGCGAGGTCAGGCCGGCGACCGTATTATCGACCTCGTCGTCGTAGACGTCGGCAACCTTGAGGAGCATTTCCGGCAACTGGCCGGTCTCCTCGCCCACATCGATCATGCTGACAACCATGGGCGGAAAGACTCCGCTCTTTTCCATCGGGGATACGATGGATTCGCCCTCTTGGACGCTGTCGTGGACGGTCTGGATCGACTTGGCGAGAACCACGTTGCCGGCGGTATCGCGCGTGATGTTCAGCGCCTGAAGGATCGGCACGCCGCTCGTCACCAACGTGCCCAGAGTGCGACTGAACCGCGAAATCGCGCTTTTGCGGATGAGGTCGCCGAACAGCGGCATTTTCAGTTTGACCTGATCAATGATCGCTCGTCCCGCGGGGAACCTGGCCAAAATCTTGAATCCAACGAAAACGGCAACTGCCCCGGCAATGAGGAGCAGGAAATTGTTTTTGACGAGGTCGCTGGCGCCGATGACGAATTGGGTCAGAGCGGGCAGAGGCTTGCCCCCCAGCATATCGGCGAAGATCTGCTGGAACTTCGGCACGATAAAGACGAGGAGAAAACCCATGATGACGACGGCAATGACCAGCACAATCACCGGATAGAACATCGCCGAGACGACTTTGTTTTTCAGTTTTTGGGCCTTCTCCTGAAAGTCGGCCAGACGCACGAGCACCAACTCCATCACGCCGCCTAACTCGCCCGCCTTGACCATGTTGACGTAGAGCTTGTTGAAAATCTTCGGATGCGAACCAAGCGCATCGGAGAAGGTGCTGCCGCCTTGCACGGCGTCAGCCAGTTTGCTGATCGTCTTTCGCAGAACCGGATCCGGTTCCTGCTTGCCCAGCACCGTCAATCCCCGCGTCAACGGCAAGCCCGAATCGATGAGCGTGGCCAATTGCCGCGTGAAGATCATCAGCACCTTCGGCTTGATCGTTTTGCGCTGGAGGAAAGCTATCTCGATCTTGATGTCTTTTTTGGCCCCGCTGGCCTTCGCCGCTTTGGGAGCCTTGGAGGTCTTGACTTTGGCCGCCTTGCTGGAGTCCATCACACTCGTCGGATAATAACCCGCCTGCCGCAAAGCTTGGATGGCTTCTTGTTCGCTGGCGGCTTCAAGGACATCTTTGACCTCCTGACCACGGGCGTCCAATGCGACGTAGGCGTAACTAGGCATGATGATGAGTGCGGGGAAAGCTGATGGCAGTCTGGACAATGCCGCGTAATGCGGCTGGCTGGAAGAAAAAACCTCAACCGCTTCCAGCGAGCAGGAAAGGGTTCGCGCTTTTTTCCTCACCGATGGTCGTGGCCGGCCCATGGCCCGACAGAACCATTGTATCACGAGGCAAAGTCATCAGTTTGGTATGGATGCCCCGCAAGAGAATCTCGCCATCACCTCCGGGCAAATCCCAGCGGCCGATCCCACCGCGGAAGAGCACATCGCCGCCAATGAGCAACTTGTCCTCCGGCGAAAAAAAACAGAGGCTGCCCGGACAGTGCCCCGGAACATCGAAGACGTCGACCTTCCACCCCGACAAGCTTTGCCCAGGCCCCTCAGCAAGCTCGCCATCCGGCACAACGGGCGGCACCTGCAAGGGAAAACCTTGGCGAACAAAGAAATCCTTCTCGCTGACCATGGGGACGGTTTCGGCGTGGCAAAGGACGGGACAATGGTGACGTGTCTTGATCGCCGCCGCATCGGCCACGTGATCCCAATGGCCGTGCGTCAACACAAGCAGATCCACCCGCTCGCGGGCGAAAGCTGCGTCTGCCCCTTCCGGTGCGTCGAAAAGGATGTTGCCGCCGGGGGCTTTAACGAAAAAGCAGTTGGTAGCATAGGGGCCGCCGGTAAAACTTTTGAACTTCTTCATTGGCAAGAGGTCGAAGCTACGTGCCTCATTTTCCTTGCGCAATCAGTCTTTCAGAGCGACCTGTAAGCATCCGTACCATGATTCTACCTAGATCCCTCTGCGGCCTATTTGCGGTTCTGCTGCTCGGTTCCTCCCTTGCTGCCTCGGTATCCGAGGATCCCAAGAACGACGCCAAGATGGGCGAAGTCGCTACCACTGTGGCCCGCATGCTCGAAAGCGCGCACTACAGCCGCCAGCAACTCAATCAGGAGGTCGCCCCCGGCATCACTCAAGCCCGCCGCGCTTTGGACAAATATTTCGACCTGCTCGATTACAATCGCCTTTTTTTCACCCAGCAGGACATCGATGAATTCACCAACCGGTTTGGTCAGGGCATCCAAGATGATATCATGCTGGGCAACCTAGCCCCGGCCCATGAGATCTACGACCGGTTCATCGAACGTGTTGAAGGTCGCGTGGCCAAAGTGAAGAAGGCCCTCGAGCACGATTTCTCGTTTGACAGCAAGCGCACAGCCCAAATCACGCGCGACAAGGAGCCTTGGCCGGCCAATGAGGCGGAGGCGGACAAAATCTGGAATGCCCGACTCGAGGCGGAACTTCTCCAAGCCATCCTCACCGAGCAAGCGGTCGAGGAAGCGGCGGCGAAGAAAACGAAAGAGCAGGAGCTTGTCAAAAAAGATCCCGCAGAGACCGCCCTGGCCCCCTCCGCGCCCAAGCGCACACCGAAGGAAACCGTACTCAAGCGCTACGACCGAATGCTGAAATCCCTGCACGATGAAACCCGCGAGGACCGGGCCAGCACCTTCCTCGTCGCGCTCGCGCAGAGCTACGATCCCCACTCAGAATACATGAGCCAGCGCAACTTGGACAATTTCAACATCCAGATGGGTCTGTCGCTCTTCGGGATTGGCGCCGAACTCCGCAGCGAAGACGGCTATGCCCAGATCCAGCGACTCGTGCCCGGCGGACCCGCGGAGCGCGACGGAAAACTCAAGGCCAACGACCGCATCATCGCCGTGGCGCAAGGGGAAAACGGAGAGTTCGAGGATGTGGTGGACATGAAGTTGGACAAAGTTGTCGAACGCATCCGGGGCAAGAAGGGCACTCTTGTGAAATTGCAGGTGCTGCCCGCCAGTTCGGCTGATCCCTCCAAGGTAGAAGTCGTCTCGATCGTGCGCGACGAGGTGAAGCTGAAGGACGAGGAAGCCAAGGCCCAGGTGATCGATGCAAAAGGTGAGGGCGATAAAAATATCAAGATCGGCTGGGTCACGTTGCCCAGTTTTTATGCCAACATGGATCGGCAGGGCGGCGGTTCGCCCAAGAGCACAACGCGCGACGTGGCCAACCTGCTCAAGCGGCTGAAACGCGAGGGCATCAAAGGCCTGATTGTCGACCTGCGCCACGACAGCGGCGGCTCGCTCGACGAGGCGGTCCGTCTCACGGGTCTCTTCATTCCGCGAGGACCCATCGTGCAGGCGAAGGACAGCAACGGCAACATAGCCCCGATGAACGATCCGGATCCCGACAGCATGTGGGACGGCCCTCTTATCGTGCTGATGAACCGTCTGAGCGCCTCCGCCAGCGAAATCTTCGCCGCCGCACTGCAGGACTACGGACGTGCTGTCATCGTAGGCGACACCCAGAGCTTCGGGAAAGGGACTGTGCAAACTCTGCTCGAAGTGGACCGTTTCATGCCCGCCTTCGCCTCGTCACCAGAAAAATTCGGGGCCGTCAAGTTGACCATCCAGAAATTTTATCGCATCAAGGGCGGTTCGACCCAATTGAAGGGCGTCAGCTCCGATATCGTCCTCCCCTCCCTCACCGATCAGGCAGATTTTGGCG
>JBAXCT010000176.1:0-5081 GCA_037141375.1 Chthoniobacterales bacterium
GAGGGAAAAACAACAGAAACTAACCGACCCTAAACACAGACTTTCGGATACGTCCCCGTTCCCATAAAGTTCGGAGACGCCGTTGTGAGAAATTTTGGCAACAACCAGTTGCCGCCCGTTTTCGGCTTTGACAATATCACCGTCACTGGTGTGACCATTGATACCAATGTGACGAGCATCGGAGACCACGCGTTCCGAGGCTGCACGTTGCTGACCAACGTGGCGATTCCCGGCAGCGTCACCAACATCGGGAATTTCGCGTTCCGCAACTGCTCGCAACTGCCCACTGTCGCCATACCCAACAGCGTCACCGCCATCGGGAACGACGCGTTTTTCAACTGCGTGCAATTGGCCAGCGTGGCGATCCCCGGCAGCGTCACCACCATAGGGAATGGTGCGTTCGGCGGCTGTGTTGGCTTGACGAACTTCACCATCGGCGCCGGTGTGGCTTCTATCGGGGAGTCCGCATTCGGCGGCTGTGAGGGTCTGACCAGCATGACCATCCCGGGCAGCGTCACCAACATCGGGGACTACGCGTTTTCCGAGTGTTTGGCCCTGGCCAGCATCGTTTTTACAGGCGGCCTGCCCTCCAGACAACCGGCCTCATTAGGTTCATCCGGGACCATCTATTACCTGTCCGAATATGCATCCGTTTGGCCCCCCACATTCGGCGGTCTGCCTACAGCCCTGTTTGCACCGACGGTCGACTATGTGGCTGGCACCACCGCCGGCGGCTTTCGTTTCCAGTGGATTGGTTCTGCCAATGTACCGATGAATGTGCAACGAACCACATCATTAAGCGGTTTAAGCGGGGGCACATGGTCCAATGTTGCTGCTGGCATTACCAACGGGGATTTCACCGATCCAAATCCGCCTGCAGGCGCAGCGTTTTATCGTGCGGTGCTTCCCTGACCAGCATCGCTAACTTCTCCCCATGCGCTCGCGGCCCTCGCTGAGCCTCCTCCTCGGCGTCCTGCTCACGGCACTCGACCACGATCTCGTCATGGATGGTTGCCACGATATGCGTCTCCTCGGGCAGCCGCCCGTATAGCGGGCAGATGCCTTGTATTCATTGGTCGCATCGGCCACTTTGTTGCGTGTCTTGCGGCCAGCAGGTGCCAGCGCTAGATAAAACCCAAGCCGGCGTGGCGAAATGGCAGACGCAACGGACTTAAAATCCGTTGGGGTGAAAGCTCCGTGCGGGTTCGAGTCCCGCCGCCGGCATTGCTGCGGGGGCAAAGCCCAATGCCTACACGCGGCGCGTGATGGTGTCGCGGCAGAGTTTGTCGTCGGCCTGCGGATAATTCAGCGTGTAGTGTAATCCGCGGCTTTCTTTGCGGCTGAGCGCGCAGTCGACGATGAGTCCGGCAACGGCCACGAGGTTGCGCAACTCGAGCAGGTCGGTGGTGACCTTGAAATTCCAGTAAAACTCCTGCACCTCTTTCTGCAGGTTGCGCAGCCGCGCCGCGGCGCGCTGGAGCCGCTTGTCGGTGCGGACAATGCCCACGTAGTCCCACATCAGGCGGCGGATTTCGTCCCAGTTGTGGTAGATGACGACGAGTTCGTCCACGTCGGTAACGCTGCCCGGTCTCCACTCGGGGAGGGAGATGTCGTCCGGTGCGCGGTGGTTTTTGGTGGCCTTGAGGAAGGCGCGGTGGGCGAAGACCAGGGCCTCGAGCAGAGAGTTGCTGGCCAGGCGGTTGGCCCCGTGCAGGCCGGTGCAGGCGACTTCTCCGATGGCAAAGAGCCCGCGCAGCGTCGTCTCGCCGTGCTCGTTGGCCTTCACGCCACCGCACTGGTAGTGCGCGGCCGGCACAACCGGAATCGGTTCCTTGGCGATATCGATGCCGAGTTCGAGGCAGGTCTCGTAGATTTTCGGAAACCGCTCGCGCAGGAACTCGCGAGGTTTGTCCGTGATATCGAGAAAGACGCACTTGGCCCCGGTGCGCTTCATCTCGGCGTCGATGGCCCGTGCCACGATATCGCGCGGGGCGAGCGACTTGAGAGGATGGTGGCGATCCATGAACGGTCGCCCGGCCCCGTCGACCAGCACGCCACCTTCGCCGCGCACGGCCTCGCTGATGAGGAAAGATTTTGCCTCCGGATGGAACAGGCACGTCGGGTGGAATTGGACGAACTCCATGTTGCTGACCGCGGCCCCGGCCCGCCACGCCATGGCCACGCCATCGCCCGAAGCGATGTCCGGATTGGTCGTGTAGAGATAGACTTTTCCGCAGCCGCCGGTTGCGAGGATGATGCGGTCGCTGCGCAGGGTGAGGACCTGCCCGGATTTCTCCTCGAGCACGTAGAGTCCCACGACGCGATCCTCGCTGGCGTAGCCGAGCTTTCCGGTGGTGATGAGGTCGACCCCCATGTGGTCTTCGAGGACGCGGATGGAGGGATGCTTCTCCACCGCGGCGAGCAGAGTTTTTTCGATCTCGAGTCCGGTGAAATCGTGCGCGTGCAGGATGCGCCGCTTGGAGTGGCCGCCCTCGCGGCCCAGGTCCAGTTCCACATGGCCGTCCGGCGACTCGCGCAAATCGAAGGACATGCCCAGCGCGATCAGCTCGTCGATCCGCTCCGGTCCCTCGCGCACGACCATTTCTACGATATCCCGTTGGCAGAGCCCCGCCCCGGCCTCGAGCGTGTCCTTCACATGCAGGTCGAACGAATCCTCCGGGCTGGTCACGCAGGCCACGCCGCCCTGCGCCCACGCAGTGTTCGAGGTGGCGCGCGCGCGTTTCGTCACGATGGCCACGGAACCCGAGGCGGCCGCCTTGAGTGCGTAGGTCAGGCCGGCGATGCCGGATCCGAGGACGATGTGGTCAAACTTTTCCATGGGGAGGCATCAGTCTAGAAAGCGCGTTGAGGGATTATGGTTGAGGGTTGAGAGGTTGAAAGCCAACGAATTTTTGACGCAGGTGAACTCAGCCCAAGCGTGAGCCAAGCCGATGATGCAAATCGTTCATGTTCAGTTCCTCAATTGCCTCCGGCTGTCTCCGCCCGCCGCGGTGGACTCCGGCTCTCATCCCGCAACTTTCAACTACAGTTTTAGGATCAGGCTGACGTTGTCGATCAGCCTTGTGTTGCCGACCCGCACTGCAGCGGCAAGCACGGCGGGACGGTCGATGTGTTCGAGCGGCTCGAGTGTTTCCGCATCGACGATGGCCAGGTATTCCGGGGCACAACCCGTGGCATGCAGGATGGCTTCGCTCGTGACGGCGATGATTTTTTGCGCCGACGTTTCGTTGGTGGTCTGCGCCGAACGAAGGGCTGCGGCAAAACCTGTCGCGCGGGCGCGTTCTTCGGCGGAGAGGTAGCGGTTGCGCGAACTCATGGCCAGACCATCCGACTCCCTCACCGTGGGGTGACCGATGATTTCGATGCCGAGAAACAGATCGCGCGTCATGCGCCGGATGACGGCCAACTGCTGGTAATCTTTTTCCCCGAAGATCGCGGCATCGGGGCGGGTGATGAGGAAGAGCTTGGCCACCACGGTGCAAACGCCGCGGAAGTGCCCGGTGCGCACGGCCCCGCAGAGCCCGCGCGAAAGCTGCGTCTCGTCCACGAAGGTCGAGTCGCCCGGCGGATACATTTCCTCGGCGGTCGGCGCGAAGACCGCATCTGCTCCGTGCGTGCGGCAAATCTCGAGATCCGTGTCGAGGGTGCGCGGGTAGCGGGAAAAATCCTCGTTGGGTCCGAATTGCGTCGGGTTGACGAACACGCTCACCACGACGGTACCGTGTTTGCCGGCGTGCTGACGCGCGGCCTGCACGAGCGCTGCGTGGCCTTGGTGCAGGGCGCCCATGGTCGGGACAAGAACGACAGGCGAGGGGGCGGACTTGCGGAAAACCGCCGCTTCAGCAAGGGTGCCGAGCGTGCGCATGCGGTGCGCGATGACTCAGTTTCCTGCGGGAGCAGGAGGATTCGGGGCGGTCGGCGCAGCTGGGGCAGCCGCAGGGACAGCGACCGGTTCCGTCGTCATGGTGGTGCCGGTCACAGGCGCCATCGGCTCAGCCGAGACCGGCTCTGTCGTGACTGTCGTGCTGCCGGACGTTGGTTTGGCGGAGGAGGAAGCGGCAGCATCCTTCGCTACCGGGCTCGGTGCCGCTGCCGCCTGGGCTGCGGCTGCCGGAAGCGTTAAACCGCCGAGGAGTTCTTTCTGGATGGCGGTTTCGCCGGCCCCGCGCTTCGCGTAGATGATGGCGAGCAGCAAGGTGATGGCAAAAAAGACAACACCGAGCCAGACGGTGAACTTTTGCAGCACATGGGTGGTCTGCGCTCCGAAGATGTTTTCCGTCATTCCTCCGCCGAAAGCCGCACCGAGACCCTCGTTTTTGGGGCGTTGCATGAGCACGACGACCACCATGAGCAGGCAGACCAGCACATGGAAGGCCACAAGAATGGAAATCAGGACCGACATGAGCCCTACACCATGGCAGGCTGGAGGGCCCGTGTAAAGCCGCGCATCGGTTTCCGCGTTGATCTTTGCCCGCGGAAAGCCCTAACTCTAGACCTGTGAATGTCAGTGATCTCAGGGAAATCCTGCAATATGTTCCGCGGTTCCGCGAAAAAATCTTCGTGGTGGCGGTGGACGGGGAAATTGCGGCTTCGCCGAACTTTGCCAACATCCTGCTCGATATCGCGGTTCTGCGGTCGCTGAGCATCCGGGTGGTTCTTGTGCACGGGGCCAGCCACCAGGTCCAGGCGGCTGCGAAAATTGCCGCCCTGCAGCCGAGCAATACCGATGGTACGGGCATCACCGATGAGGCCACGCTGGAGATCAGCATCGACGCCGCCATGCGTCTCACGCACGAAATCCTCGAGGGCCTCGCCTCGGTCGACCTGCGGGCCGCCTACGCCAACGCGGTCATCGCGCACCCGGCAGGCATCCTCGGCGGCATCGACCAAGGCCACACCGGCAGGATCGAGCGGGTGGATGTCAAATGCCTCCACATGCTGCTGCACGAGGGAATCATTCCGGTCGTGCCGCCGCTGGGCTTCGACGGCGAGGGGCACACCTACCGGGTAAACTCCGACCACGCCGCCGCCGAGTTGGCCGAAGCGCTGCAGGCCTCGAA
>JBAXCT010000177.1:0-5065 GCA_037141375.1 Chthoniobacterales bacterium
ACCCTGCAGGGACACGACACCCATTCATCCTCCGTAGCGAAAAGCCGCTTTCTCCGCCTGAAGGTCTCACCGACATCCCCGCAGTAGGCTGGCAGAACCGACAACGCTCGGCGCGTTAGCCTCGCATATTAAGTCGCAGGCCAAGCATCGGAAAATTATGCTGGTTAGCGATGAAAAGGATGGATCTGCCGACGCTCTTCACCCGCCTGGGCCTGTGGGTGGACCAAACCGCCCGAGACGGGCCGGAGCAAATGGCGTGCGACGAGATTTTGCTGCGCACGGCGAGGAGTCCGGTGCTGCGCATCTATCGGTGGGCTCGACCTTGGGTCAGCGCGGGCTATTTCGTTGCGCCCTCGGCTGCGCGATCAGTGCGGCCGGATTTGCCGCTCTGCCGCCGTTGGACTGGAGGAGGAGTAGTGGTGCATGAAGGCGATTTTACCTTCGCTCTGGTCGTGCCCCGCGCGGAACCTTGGGCCACCACGGCGGCAGCAGAGAGCTACCGACAACTGCACATGGTGATGGTTCAAGCGCTGAAGGCCGAAGGCATCGACGCCTCGCTAACCCAAGATCCAAGTGGGGAACCAGGCGAGTGCTTCCGTGCCCCGGTCGCGCATGACGTGATGGCGGGCGGTCGTAAAATCGCCGGCGGGGCGCAGAAAAGAACAAGATTGGGGCTCCTGCACCAGGGTTCGCTGCAAGGGGCCGCACAACCCGGGGTTGGATTTCCTGACCTCCTGGCGAGCGCGCTGTCGAGGGAGGTTTTTGTCTGGGATCCGGAAGGACTCGAACCCGAGCTCGATCGGCTGGTAGCAGAGAAATACGGCAATGAGGAGTTTCTTCGCGGGCCGAGGATGGAGTAGGTTCTGTCAGCCATCGGAGATAGAGTGGTTATCCCCTGCTCCTCCCACATACCGACTCAAGCTTTGCCATGAAAAAAGTCGTCAAAAAAAAGGTCGAATCCGCCAAGCCCAAAGCGAAAGGAACGGCGACGAAAAAGAGACCCTCTCCCCGTCGCAAACCGACGGTCAAAGCAGCTGCCCTTGTACCCGCCAAACGCAAGAGCCGCAGAATATTATCCGCCGACATCGATAACCTCGGCGAGTTGCCGCGGAGCTACGGCGAGACGGGGCTCTTCGTCATCGCCCAGGAACCCCGTTGGCTTTTCTGCTATTGGGATTTCGCGCTAACCGACCACCGCCAGGAGCAAATTTTTCTCCGCCATGGCAGGCGGGGCGTCAGTCCGGAGGGTGAGACGCAGGTGCCGCACGAAGCCAATAGTTGGTATCTTTCCGTGCACGAGGCGGACGCAGACTATCAGGTGGAACTCGGCATCTACGATCAGGGGCGCTGGAAAGTGCTCGCGCAATCCACGACCGTGCTGACCCCGCGCGATACGCCCTCTGCGATAGGTGAACCCGTTTTCGCCAACATGCCTTTCCACCTCACCTTCCAGCAACTGGTGCAGAAACTCGGCGGCGAGATGCGGCATGGCGAAAGCTTGGCCAACGCGCTCGCCCGCCTGCAAAATCGCGGAGAAATGCCGGCGGGACATCTCACCGCCACCCAGCGCATGGCGCTTGATACATTGGTGGGTGCAGCGCTCGGTTCGGGCTTTTCGTCCGGGGCTGCCGTTTTCTCCAGTGGATTCGGACCTGCCTCGAGGGAAGATGCACCGGGCGGATTCTCGAGCGGGTTCCTCGCGCTCATCGACTTGGTCGGAGCTTCGATGGACAACACATCATGGCCCGGCGCGCTTGGCCGACGGCCCGCCGCGACATTTTCTAGTTGGGGTCAGGCGAGCAGCCCCTCGTCGGATTGGAGCGGGACCGAATGCGGATTTTTCCTGCACGTCAACGCGGAGGTGATCTTGTATGGGGGAACGCAGCCTGGGGCGAAGTGACAATCAACGGACAACCCATCGCCCTCCGGCCCGACGGAAGCTTCCGTCAGCATTTTGTTTTTCCGGCCGGCGAGTTTGAAGTCCCCGTAGTGGCGACATCGCCGGACGCTGTGGAAATACGCCATGCCGTTCTGCGTTTCGAACGCGTCACGGGCGGCAACGGTGAGGTCGGCGCGACGGCACAGCCACCGCTGCCCGCGCCAACTCGGCCGCGCCGATAGTTTGCCTCCCCTCCGCGGCCGTCCGGGGGTAAAGTCGGAACCGTGGCCGACGAACCATTAGCGAGCGCATTCCTCGACTACCTGCGCGACGAGCGCAATACGTCACCGCGGACCGTGAAAAATTACCGCCGCGCCCTGACGGATGCGGCCGCCTCACTCGGCGCGAAAAGCTGGCGCGAGGCCGGACCCGACGACTTCCGCGCGTATCTTTTCGCGCTGATGAAAAAGGATAAGGCCCGCGCCACGATCCGCCTGCAATTCGCGGCACTGCGCAGTTTCTACCGCTTCCTCTGCGAGCGCAAAGGCGTCCCGTCGAACCCGCTCTGGGAGGTCTCGCTCCCCAAGGCGGAGAAACGGTTGCCGGTCTTTCTCACCACAAACCAGGTGGATGCCTTGCTGCGGGCACCTCATCTGGCCAGACCGGAGAAGCAGGCGCCCGCGTGGATGGCGTGGCGCGACACGGCGATCCTGGAACTTTTTTACTCGAGCGGATTACGCTTGGCCGAGTTGGCTGCGCTCGACGTGCGGGATATCGACCCCTACAGCGAAACGGTGCGCGTGCTGGGCAAAGGAGCCAAGGAACGCATTGTTCCGGTCGGCGAACCCGCCTTGCAAGCCCTGCAGGAATACCGCCACCGTGCGAAGGTGCAGTCAGGGCCGCTGTTCATCAGCAAACTGAGCAAAAGGCTCGGCGCCGGGTCGGTCTGGACGCTGGTCAAAAAATATTTGCGCTTGGCCGAAATTCCCGTGCCGGCCAGCCCGCACAAGCTGCGCCACAGTTTCGCCACGCATCTCCTCGATGCCGGCGCGGATCTGCGCAGCGTGCAAAGCCTCCTTGGCCACGCGAGTCTTTCCACCACACAGATTTACACACACGTGACAACGGAGAGATTGAAGCGCGCCTACGACGATGCGCACCCGCGGGCCTGATGCGGGACGGTCATTCAAAGGTGAAGGGGAGGATGCCCCTCCGCCTTCAACTCACCGGACCACGTTGACTGGCGTGCCTTGGGAAACGTTGGCGAAGAAAATTTCCGCCATCCGCTCAGGCATGCGGATGCAGCCGTGCGAGGCGGGGAATCCGGGTAGAAATCCGGCGTGCATGCCGACCCCGTTGGCGAAGCGCATGAAGTAGGGCATGGAGGCGCCGCGAAAACTTGATCCGGGCGGCATGGGATCAGTCTTCGCCCCGACGTTGGCGACAACCACATTGCCTGTTGAGTCGACATAATCCCCGTACAGGTTGGAGACGTGATCTTTGTTTTTCTGGATGATTTTGAAATTGCCCGATGGCGAATCGTAGCCCTCGCGACCGGAGGAAATCATGGAGACGCCGACGAGACGTCCGTCCTTGTAGAACATGGCTTTCTGCTCGGTGAGGTTGATCGTGATCGATGGACTGCCGGAGACACCATCTCCATCCCAATAAGAAACCGTATCGACAAAGCCGCCCGATTTTTTCGCCACCACCTGACCGGTTGAGCCGAGATATTGCGTGGTGGAACTGGTCAGCCGGCGATCGTGGCCGGAGCAGCCAGCGAGAACTAAGGCAAGCAGAAGGGTGGGGAGGAATCGGAGGAGTTGCATAGACAGAGGGCGAAATAAATCCACGCAGTCGCCCGGCGTCAAACCGAAAGAGTAGATCATACTCAAAGCGGCTTGAGTTGGATGGAGGCCGCAACCTCGGGGTACCCGATCAGGCCGGCCTCGACAGTGTAAACTCCGCCGGCTGTCATGTCCCGGGTCGGCACAGAAGCCTCGTACTCGATCCGCTCCCGCGGATTGACCACCACGATGGCGGTATTGGGCTCGAAAGTCCTGTCCTCGGACCAGAGGAAGATCCGCTTCCCGTCAGGAGCCCTGACGCTCACCTCGAGACGCTGGGCGTTGGCAAATTCTAGGCGTTCGGCTTTGTTGGTCGTATTTCTCACACTGAAAAACACACGCACTTCGCGGCGCTCGGCCAGAGGGAATTCCTGAGGTTCCGCACGCATGGCGGGATCGAGCGCCGGTGAACGCCGACCGAACTTCAGGGCATCCGGAACAACGGTATTGGCGGTGTCGGAGAAACGGTTGCCCCAGGTGTCTTCCACGCCTTGGCGCGGGGCGGCACAAGCCGCAAGAAAAACGGCGCAGGAAGCGAGGGCGAGGCGACGGGTCATGGGAGGAAGTTAGGCGGCTTTGCGGACGGTTGCAATTCCCGCGCGGGGCGGTTTAGGTAGGCACGTGAAAACCGTCCGTTTGGCCCTCGTCGTCGCTGCGCTGTTCTGCGCCGCCGGCGCAAAAAAGCCCGTCATCGACCTGCGCATCCATGGACAGGGCAGCGAATCCGAAGCTCCCTCCTTCGCCATTCCCGCCACCCTGCTCAATGGGCGCCAAGTCTTCCTCCAGCGCATGGCACTCATCACGCAAAGCGAGGTCGAAGCCATCTACCCCTTCACCGCTGCCGATGGCAGCCAAGGTATCTACTTGAAGTTGGGCGCCCACGGATCGCGCCTGCTGCAGCAACACACAACAACCAAAAAGGGGGAGATGCTCGTTGCCATGCTCAACGGCCGCATGGTCAGCAACCTGCTCATCGACCGCCCTATCGAGGACGGCATCGTCTGCATTCCACGCGGACTCTCCCCGGATGATATCGCGTTGATGGAAACGGTGTTTCCCGTCGTCGGGCAAGAGGACAAAAAGAAGAAACGCTGATGCGCAGGATCCTCCGGGCGGCACTGCTCTCGGCCGGAGTGGCGATCAGGGCTGCGGCTTTCACTCCCGTGCTGCCTACGGCCAATGACGCCATTTTCGAAGGCAGGCCGCAGGATTTTTACATGTATGTCGACCGGGATTTCGAAGGCCGTAAATCCAAGCCATGGCAGGGCGGCGGCTACGGCTTCACGCGGGAACCTCAGCGCATCGCCGGAAAAATCGTGCCGGTCAAATTTCACGAAGG
>JBAXCT010000178.1:0-5042 GCA_037141375.1 Chthoniobacterales bacterium
ATGGCAGTGAGCGGTGATCCACGCCTCGATTTTCGCCTCGTTGGCCGATGGATCCGCCTGCACGAGGAGCGCTCGGAACGCGTGCTCGGCAGCGAGCCCGGCCAGCAGCGGCGTGTTGAGGACGATGGCATCTTTGTTCTCGCTGTAGATGACGAGATTGATCAACGAGGCACGAACTTTTCCCGCTTCCGACGCGCTCCACAGTTCCCCAAGCTTCCGGCCGATCTCGCCCACCTCGACACGCAGGCCGGGCGAGATGTTCTCGACTGTCGATGAAACGGTCACAATCGCCGCCAAGCTGCGCCGTCCTGCGCAAGCAACTCGTCCGCCTCGCGCGGCCCCCAGCTTCCCGCCGCGTAAAAATCGAGACGCGGGGCCGAGCCGTCATGCCATGCTGCGCGGATCCCGTCGACGAACTGCCAAGCATGCTCCACCTCATCCCGCCGGGCGAAGAGGGTGGCGTCGCCGCTCATGGCATCCAGCAGCAGACGCTCGTAAGCCTCCGGCGTCGCTTTGCCAAACGATGTGCCGTAGTGGAAATCCATCTTCACCGGTTCGATCTGGAGCAACGCGCCCGGCAACTTGGCGGCCATGCGGAAGGAAATTCCCTCGTCCGGCTGGATGCGGATGATCAGCGCGTTGGCGTCGCGCAATTGGCTCTCGCGGTTGAAGAGCACCGGCGGCGTCCCGCGGAACTGGATGGCGATTTCGGTGGCGGATTTGGGCAGGCGTTTGCCCACGCGCATGAAGAAAGGGACGCCAGCCCAGCGCCAGTTGTCGATGTGCAGGCGCAGGGCCACGTAGGTCTCGGTCATCGAATTCGGATCGACGCCGGGTTCCTGGCGGTAGGCGGGGACATCCTGCCCGTTGATGAAGCCCCCGGTGTATTGCGCCCGCACCACGTTGGCCGCGACGGCTTCGCCGGTCAGCGGCCGCAGCGCCCGCAAGACTTTCACCTTCTCGTCGCGCACCGCATCGGCCTCGAGGTCGGTCGGCGGCTCCATGGCGGTCAGGCACAGCAGTTGCAGAAGATGGTTCTGCACCATGTCGCGCATGGCGCCCGAATTCTCATAGTAGCCGGCGCGTGTCTCGACGCCGAGCAGCTCGCTGGCCGTGATCTGGACATTCTCGACATAGCGGTGGTTCCAAAGTGCCTCGAAGACTGTGTTGGCGAAGCGGAGCACCATGAGGTTCTGCGCTGTCTCCTTGCCTAGATAGTGGTCGATGCGGAACGTCTCGCGCTCTGGAAACGCCGAGGCCACGGCCGCGTTGAGGCGCCGTGCGCTGGGGAAGTCGGTGCCAAAAGGTTTCTCCACGATCAGCCTGGCCCACGCTCCCGGCTTCGCATGGCTCAGGCCGCTGCCGCGCAAATTCTCCAGAATGACATCGAATTCGGTCGGCGAGGAGGCCAGATAGAAAAGCCGGTTGCCGCCCGTGCCGAGGCGCGCGTCGATCCTCTCGAGCTCTGCCGCCAGCGAAGCATAACCTGAGGCATCGTCGAAGCTGCTGCGGTGATAGAAAATATGGGCCGCAAACTGCCGCCAGAGTTCTTCGTTGACCGGACGGCGCGAATATTTGCGCGTCGCCTCGGCGAGTTCGTCGCGGAATCCCTCGCTGGTTTTCTCGCGTCGCGCAAAGCAGACCACGGCGAGTCCCGATGGCAAATTGCCGTCCGCGGCGAGGTTGTAGAGGGCGGGGATCAGTTTGCGGCGGGTTAGGTCGCCCGTGGCGCCGAAGATGACGAGCGTGCACGGTTCGGCTACGGCGCGACTAATGAGATCCGCTCGCAGCGGGTTGGCGGGAATATCTTTTTCCATGGCAAAATTTGCGCCCTCAGGACGGTGGTTGCTCCAACGAGCGGGCCAGCGTTATCGCGGAAGCGGAGCGGTTCAGAATGTAAAGATGAATGCCCGGGGCGCCCCCGCGCAAGAGCTCACGCATCTGGTGATAGGCCCATGTCACGCCTACGGCCTCTGCGGCACGCGCATTATCCTCCACCACCTGCAATTGCTCGACCAAGGCGCCGGGCAGCGAGGATCCGCACATCGGGCCAAAACGCTTGATCTGGGCCAGCGAGAGAGCTGGTAGCAGGCCCGGAACGACCGGCAGATGGATGCCCGCGGCACGGATTAGCGCGAGAAACCGGAAATAGTGCTCGTTGTCGAAAAACAACTGCGTGGTGAGGAACGAGGCCCCCGCATCAGCTTTGATCTTGAGATACGCCAGATCCTCCTCCATCGAGGCGGCTTCAGGATGTTTTTCCGGATAGGCCCCGGCACCGAGGCAGATGTCGGGAAAATTCGCCCGGATGAGCGCGATGAGGTCGCTCGCGTAGCGAAGTCCGTCCGGGCAGGGGACGAACTCGCTTTGTCCCGTGGGAGGATCTCCGCGCAGGGCCATGATGTTCCTTATGCCGTCCGCATGGTAGCCGGCGACGATTTCCAGCAACTCTCCGCGGGTGGATCCGACGCAGGTGAGGTGGGGCATGACGAGCCAACCAAAGTCCTCGCGCAGAATTTTTGCGTAGCGGAATGTCCTCTCGCGTGTCGTGCCGCCCGCTCCGTAGGTGATCGAGACAAAATCGGGTTTGTAGGGACGCAAGGCCTCGGCGGTGCGGAGCAGCTGCTCCCCGCCCTCCTCGTTCTTAGGCGGAAAAAACTCGACTGAGAGCAATGGCTTGCCGCTGGAGAGCAATTCCGTGATGGGCCGATCGATGGACATGGCAAAAGAATATGCATGCTGCACTCTCCGGGCCGTCGGGCCAAAGGAAAATTGCGTTGCCAAGGCATAGAGCGTGGCAGGATGCTGCCCCGGTGCCACTAGCCACCGATGAAAAACCGACCATTTTCCCAAGATCGCGCATCCTCATGTTTTGCTTGGTAGTTGTGGCCTGCGGCTATGTTTATCCTCACCTGCGACCCCGTCCCGTCGAGGCCCCGGTCAGTGTGAAAATTTTTCCTGCGCCCGTGCTGCCCGCGCCGGCCGAAGAGCCATGACCCACCCGGTCGAGACGCAGGACCTTCGGCGCGTTTTCGGTGAAAGGATAGCCCTCGACGGCGTTTCCTTCACCGTTGATGAGGGCGAGATTTTCGGACTGCTCGGTCCGAATGGCAGCGGGAAAACCACCCTCTTCCGCATTCTCTCGACCCTGCTTCCACCCTCCTCCGGCGCGGCGCGTGTTTGCGGTCGTGACGTGACGTCCGAGGCCCCCGCAGTGAGGAGTTCGCTCGGCGTTGTCTTCCAGTCGCCCAGCCTCGATCCTCACCTGACCGTCGAGGAAAATCTCCGCTACGGAGGCAATCTCTACGGATTGCGCGGCGCACCGTTGGAAGAGCGACTGCGAGAATTGAGCGCGGCGCTCCGCGTGGATGACCGACTCGGGGATTTCGTCAAAAATCTCTCCGGCGGACTGCAGCGGCGCGTGGAAATCGCTAAAAGCCTGCTCTCGAGTCCGCGTGTGCTCCTGCTCGACGAGCCTTCGACCGGACTCGATCCCGTCGCGCGCATCGACCTGTGGAGTATCTTGGAGCAGTTGCGCGGGAAGTTCGGCATCACCACCGTTCTCACCACGCACCTGATGGACGAGGCCGAGCGCTGCAGTCGCTTAGCCGTGTTGCACAAGGGAAAATTGATGGGCAGCGGCACGCCGGATGCGCTGCGCGCGACGATCGGCGGGGACGTCCTCACGCTGACCTGCCGGCATCCCGACGTGGTGGCCGAGCAATTGTCCGCCCGGTTCAGTTGGTCCGCAGTGGTGCGCGACGAAACGGTGCGCGTGGAAATTCCCAAAGCGCACGAGCAGGTCGCGCGCATCGTCGAGGCTTTTCCGGGCGAGGTTCTTTCGGTCACGGCGGGACGTCCCACGCTCGAGGATGTTTTTGTGCGGTTGACGGGCGAGCGGCTCGGCAATCCATTTTTCGAAAGCGGTCCGCCACCGCGCAAGCGCCGCAAATCATGACCACGCCATCCCGCACCCATTTGTGGCTTCCTGCCGCTGCGCTCTGGCGGCGGGAGATCGTCCGTTTCCTGCGCCAGAAAAACCGTATCATCGGGGCCCTGGCCACACCGCTGGTTTTCTGGCTGCTCATCGGTTCGGGCGTCGGGCCCGGATTCCGTCTGCCCGGGCTTCCGGCCGACATGACCTATCTCGCCTATTTTTTCCCGGGCACGGTTGTCCTCATTCTTCTTTTCACCGCGATCTTCTCGACCATCTCGGTGATCGAGGACCGCCGCGAAGGTTTTCTGCAAGGTGTGCTCGTGGCGCCTGTCGCGCCCGAGGCCATCGTGCTGGGAAAATTTCTCGGTGGCATGACGCTGGCGGCCGGCCAAGCCCTGCTTTTCTGCCTCGCGGCTCCGCTCGCCGGGCTGCCGTTCGATGCGGCCGTTCTCGCGCGATTGATTCCCGCGCTGCTCGTCGTCGCCTTCGGACTCGTCGGGCTCGGTTTTCTCCTCGCTTGGCCGCTCGACTCGACGCAGGGTTTTCACGCGATCATGAATGTCTTTTTGATGCCGCTGTGGATGTTGTCGGGTGCTCTTTTTCCGACGGCAGCCGATTCGTGGGTGCGTTACGCCGTGCTCTTCAATCCGGTGGCTTACGGCACGGCCGCGGTGCGCCGCGCCTTCTATGGCGACATCGTCCCATTGGGGTTGGTGCCGTCCTACGGCACCGGCATGCTTGTCTCGGTGATCTTCGGCGCGGCGATGTTTTTCCTGTCTGTCTGGCTCGTGCGGCGGCGGCGCGCGGCGAACTGACCCCATGCGCTCGGCAACCAAGGCAGCGTTGGTGCAGACGGCTGTCGCCCTGTTGGTCATCGTTGCTCTGGCTTGGCTCGCCCATTCCGCCCCTTTTCTTGGTGCGGTGGAAGAGACGGAAAACATCGTCCGGCACTGGGGGGCATTAAGCATCGTGGCTTACCCGCTGCTCGTGCTGGTGGCGACGGTCCTCTTTTTGCCCGGTGGCGTGCTGAGCCTAGGCGGAGGTTTTTTTTTCGGCCTGTGGTGGGGAACATTTCTTGTGCTCCTCGGCCACGTGCTCGGTGCGG
>JBAXCT010000179.1:0-5030 GCA_037141375.1 Chthoniobacterales bacterium
TCATGTTCCTTTTCTTTCAGGTTCTGACCCACACACAAACTTTCGGATAGGCTCTCCATTTCGGTCGCGCGGCGCACCAAGATGCAAGCCGGTGGCAACCCAACAGGAGCCTCCGAAACATCGACTGCCGAGAGGATGCTGTTCATAACGAACTCCTCAAACTGCGCGGCCTCCAACCGGAGATCTCCTTGCGCGGCGGCGTTGAGCAACCCCACCAGACTGCGACGAAACTTTCCGACGGCCTCGGCCCGCGTGTCGAGAGGCATGCGACGACGCCGGCAATCCAAGGCGCGCAGGACATGGGCGGGTAGCCCACTGGCCTCGGCCCGCCGATGCAACATTTCCCGATCGACGAGAACGACAGCTTGGCGCACGCCGGCCTCGACAAAGAGATCCATCTCCTCGCCCGTCATGGCTGAGGCGATGCAGGCCGAGTTCATTTCCTCGCCGGCAAATCTGACCGCCGGTCCGGCCAGCGGTATGGCCACGCCAAAGCGGTCGCCGAGCAGTTCGCCTCGCAGGTGGGTACGCCGCGGATAGTTTTCGCGGTAGAGAAACGTGCTGCCGGTGGCCACAAAGTCGATCTGGCAGCGGTAATCACCAGGCTCAAGTTGGACGGCGTCCAAAGAAAAGAACTGGCGGACTGTTGCCGCCATGTCCTCGATCGCCCCGCGAGCCACGGTGCCAGTCAGGATCTGCGTGCCCGCACGCTTTGATCCGAGAGAGCTCATAAGCGGATATCTGCATGAGCGAGGCAACAATGGCAAGCCCTCCGAGGATCAACCTCAAGTCAGATTCTACGATTTCTGCATAGCGGCAAACGATACCCTTCCCCAACTTGTGGCTCGCGCCACCCGAGCGTTAGCTGACACCCTTGCCATCCAGATCCCCATCAACCTACTCTTTCACTCTCACCTCCACGTCAACTCATCCACCATGATTCATTCCACCACACCCCTGCGCACAATAACCGCAACCCTAGCCCTACTTCTCTCCGTGGCATGGATGGCCGAAGCCCAGGACAAGAAGCCGAATATCCTCGTCATCTGGGGTGACGATATTGGCCAGTTTAATCTCAGCGCGTATAACATGGGCATGATGGGCTATAAGACGCCCAATATTGACAGCATCGCGCACGATGGTGCGATTTTCACGGATTGGTATGGTCAACAATCCTGCACCGCGGGCCGTGCAGCCTTCCTGACCGGACAATCACCGATGC
The DNA here is from genome assembly GCA_037141375.1 of Chthoniobacterales bacterium. Taxonomy (GTDB): domain Bacteria; phylum Verrucomicrobiota; class Verrucomicrobiia; order Chthoniobacterales; family JACTMZ01; genus JACTMZ01. Next base: position 1,223 of record JBAXCT010000179.1, read on the forward strand.
GTACCGGCCTGACCAAAGTGGGTCTGCCCGGTGCACCCGAGGGAATCAAACAGGAGGATCCCACGATCGCCACTCTGCTCAAGGCGCAGGGCTACGTGACCGGTCAGTTCGGGAAAAACCATCTCGGCGACCGCGACGACATGCTGCCGACCGCACACGGATTCGATGAGTTTTTCGGCAACCTCTATCACCTCAATGCGGAGGAAGAACCGGAGAATCCTGACTATCCGAAAGATCCTGATTTCAAAAAGAAATTCGGCCCGCGCGGCGTCATTCACAGTTTTTCCGACGGCCGCATCGAGGACACAGGCCCGCTGACGAAAAAGCGCATGGAGACGATCGACGACGAGGTGAATGACAAGGCTCTCGCCTTCATGGAAAAAGCAGCGAAAGACGGGAAACCCTTCTTTCTATGGTGGAACTCGACGCGCATGCACATCTTCACGCATCTGAAGGAAGGGTCCGAGGGGAAGACTGGGCTCGGCATCTACGCGGACGGCATGGTCGAGCACGATGCGCAGGTCGGAAAGGTGCTGGCCAAGTTGAAGGAACTCGGCTTGGACGAGAGCACGATTGTGATGTATTCGACCGACAACGGGGCCGAAGCCTTCACCTGGCCCGACGGGGGCACCACGATGTTCCGCGGGGAAAAGAATACGCAATGGGAGGGCGGCTATCGCGTGCCCTGCATGATGCGCTGGCCCGGTCTGATCAAGCCCGGCACAGTGATCAACGACATCGGCTCACACGAGGACATGCTACCCACCCTAGTGGCGGCAGCCGGCAATCCGGGAGCAACGGAAGAACTGCTCAAAGGCCAGAAACTTGGTGAGCGGACCTACAAGGTGCACATCGACGGCTACAACCTGTTACCGGCCTTCAAGGGCGAGGCGACTTGGCCGCGCCATGATTTCATCTATTGGACCGATGACGGAAGCGTGGCAGCCATCCGCTATAATGACTGGAAGATTTCGTTCCTCCAGCAGAACGCGCACGGTATGCACGTTTGGCAGACGCCCTTCGAGGTTCTGCGCGCGCCGGTGGTCACGAACCTGCGTATGGATCCGTTCGAGTTGGCGCAGGACATCGGCATGGGCTACCAGCGTTGGTACCTGGAGCACATGTTCATGGTCGCCCCATCTACCGCCTATGTCGCCAAGTGGCTGCAGAGCTTCAAGGAGTTCCCGCCGCGACAAAAGCCCGGCAGTTTCAATCTCGACAGGGTTATGGAGACCATGACGAGCGTCACCGAGTAGTCTCGCCGATGGCGGCGAACCGCATCTCTCAGAACCTACACCAACCTGACCACCGGAACTGATATTTAGTGTCGCCGCTTGCCGACCACTGATACCAAAAAGCAAAAGAAAAGAATCATGCCATGAACAGGATATTACGATTCGCCCTGATTCTCGCCTCAGCGCAGTCTACCACCGCGTTCGCGGAGGAAAAGCGCGCCGATGAAAAAGCCGATGTCCTCGCCATCGCGGATACCTACACCGCGGCTTTCAATGCCGGGCAGGTGTCCAAGCTCTCACCGCTTTATGCAGATGATGCCGAGTGGCTGGACCAAGATGGGAACCTCTATTCCGGAAAGACCGCCATCCTCAAGGCCTTGGGCGAGACGTTCGCGGCCAACAAGGGACAAACTATTGATCTGACTGTCGAAAGCGTGCGCAGACTCGGCAGCGATGTCTTGCTGGACAAAGGCTCCTCCGTCGTCACTGCTCCGGACGGAACCCGTTCGCGATCCGGATACACCACCGTCTACACACGTGCACAGGACCGGTGGCTCATCGCGCAAATCACGGAAACCGGCGACCCGACAGGCGACGACCCGGGAGAAAATCTGGCGCCACTTGATTGGCTGATCGGAAAGTGGACCGCAAAAAAAGGTGACGAGGTCTGGGCGATCGAAGTCGCGCGCGTGCAGAACGGAAATTTCCTCACCATCAACTACCGCTTGGGCGAAGGCGCCTCATCGACGGAGATTGTCGGCTTCGATCCGGCCGCCGGTAAGATCCGCTCCTGGACCTTCGACTCGGAGGGCGGGTTCAGCGAGGCCGTCTGGCGCGCAGACGGAAACAGGTGGCTCCTGCTGTCGAAAAGCGTGAACCCAGACGGCACGCGATCCAGCTCGCAGATGGAGCTGCACGCGGAGGACGATCACCGCGGATTTTCCGTCGAGATTTACAACCGCGAGAGCGGCGGCGAACCGTTGCCGAAGCTCGGCCCGATCACCTTCAAGCCAGCGTCATGAGGTTCATGCGCTGCAGCCTTTGGTTCGCTGCGCTGTTGTTGATAGCGCGTCCGTATGAGGCCCATGCCGGAGGACGGATGGGGGGTCAGCAAGGCGGCGGTCAGCGCTCGGGCAACATGTCCGCCCCGCAAAGGGGAGGCAACGCCCAGCGCCCTGCCAATATCCAGCGACCATCCGCGCCGAGTCCCTCATCCCACAAACAACAAGGGGGATCGCGTCTGCCGACGAACGCGCAGAATGTGCAGCGCCCGTCGGTGGACAGACCACAAAACTTTTCCCGGCCGTCAAACGGCACCGGCGGTTCGCTGCAGCGACCTTCGACCGCTCCGGCCACGAGGCCCGCGCTGCAGAACCCGGGCGACAACCGTCCACAGAACCGACCTGCACCCGGCGGACCCGCACTGAACAAACCCCTCACCCTTCCATCCGGCGCGCCCGCGAAGCGCCCCGCTGGTGCCGGACAAAACCTTTCGACGGCCCGACCTCTCCCGGGACAGGCGACGCGCCCCGCCGCCCGGCCCGGCACAGCCCGTCCGGGCACGCGGGAAAATGCGTTCAACAAGACCGACATCGCCCGCAGCAAGGACATCACCCGCTACGTAGACCAGCGCCCCGGCGGTTTGGATGGCTGGGAAAACAGTCGCAACCAGCACTGGGACAACTGGCACGGCAAGAATGAGGCGAGGCTCGATAACTTCGACGGGAACCGCGAGCAGCGATGGAACGAGATCTCCAACGTCCAGAACAACCGGCAGGATTATTACAACAACCGCCGTGAGGATTGGCAGAGCTGGTCCAATGACAGGATGGAGTATCGGCGCGATCGCTCCTACGAGGTGTGGGACAACGTGCGCGATTACCACTGCAATCTTTTTGTCCCGAACTGGTATTACGGCAACTCATGGTGGCGAGGTCCGGTCCTTGCGGTGAATACCAACCCGTGGTGGTTATGGCGCCCAGCGGCCTGGGCCGGCGTCGGCTATTTCTTCGGACGGACATTCAACCAACCCGCAACGTATGACTACGGCACGAGCGTCTACGTCGATCAAAATAATTACTACGTGAACGGAAAAGCCGTCGCGCCAGCAGCGCAATACCGCGAACAGGCATTCCAGATGGCATCGGTCGAGCCACCTCCTGCGCCGCTGGTCCCCTCAGAGGATGCGGCAGCCGATTGGCTCCCTCTGGGCGTGTGGGCTTTGACTCAAGAGGAGAAGGGTGATGCTGTCATGTTTTACCAACTGGCGGTGAACAAAAAGGGCATCGTGTCCGGAGCCTACTCGAATGTGCTGACGGGGGAATCATCACCAGTGACCGGTAGCGTCGACTTCGAAACACAGCGGGTGTCGTGGCGGACGGGCGATGGCGCGTCCACCGTCATTGAGGCCAATCTCCACGGCCTAACCGGGGAATTCACAACTGTCTTCGTCCATTTTGCCAGCGGCCAAACCCAGGAGTGGTTACTCGTCAGGCTTCCCGAACCTGACGACTCGACAGCGGCATCCTCCACCCCGCCGGCGGTTGGAGCGGGTAAGAGCCCCTCGTCCTAAT
>JBAXCT010000180.1:0-5028 GCA_037141375.1 Chthoniobacterales bacterium
ACCGTATCGACGAATGTCTTCTCCACCTTGTTGAAAACAACAACCCCGCTCAGAAGCAGGACAAGAGCCATAACCGACGACACGGCGACGTAGGCGGGTTCAACGATACCTTGGCCTAGGAACATGCGCTTGATCGCTTCGACTGGCATGGTCATGGGGTTGATCACCGCCACCCAACGCCAAGAATCAGGAATACGGGAAAGCGGATAAATTACCGGCGTGGCATACATCCAGATCTGAGCCAGGAAGCCGATGATGAAGATGAAGTCCCGATACTTGGCCGTGAGGGAGGTAAGCCACAATCCAACTCCGAGGCTCAGCAGCGACACCTGAAGCATGACCAGGGGAAACCAGAGGAGATCCCACCCCATGTGGAGCGTATTCCCAGCCTCGGTGAAACATTTGAAGTAGAGCCAAAAGACGAGAAACGTCGCCAACTGAATAGCGAATGAGATTAATCCGGAGATAACCGTGGCAAGCGGAACAACCAAGCGCGGAAAGTAAACCTTGCCGAACATCCCAGCATTCGCGGTCAGCGTGCCCGCCGTCGCCTGGAAGGTCTGAGCGAAGTAGTTCCATCCCAGCAATCCGCAGAGATAGAACAACATCGGCGGGACCCCGTCCGTCGGAATCTGTGCGACCTTGCCAAAAATGATGGTGAATACGACGGTCGTCAGGAGCGGCTGAATGATGAACCAGAGTGGGCCGAGGACGGTCTGCTTGTATTTCGAGACGAAATCCCGATTCACCAACAGGGTGACCAAATCCCGGTAGCGCCACACATCGGCAAGGTTCAATTTGAACCAACCCTTGGTTGGTTTGATGACAATTTCGTAATCTGCAGGAACGTGGAGCATAGAGAAGTTTGAGTCTTCAGTTGAGAACCAGAGTCCGCCGCAGCGGACGGAGACGGGTCGCCGCGGCGACCAATTGAGATGTTTGAAGCCGACTGTTTGTCTATCTGGGGGCACTCATCCCACAAGTGAAGCAAGCTGATGACGTCAATCGTTCCTGTTAAGTCCCTTAACGCTCATCACTCAACTTTCAACTGCGCTTTTAGGGTAACTCCTCGTGCTGCCTACTCGGACAGAACTTTTGGCCACGCCCGGGCACCAGTCCGTCACAGCGAAAGCAAGGACCTGTGGATCTTCGCGATGACCTTGTGGATGTGATGGTCTGTGCCGTTCGATACGAGCGGCTTGTGGCCGTCGCGCGGAAAAAGAAATACAAACAACCCGTCCGTCATAGGCAGTAGCGCATCCGGTTCCGCCGGGCCATAAAACTGGAAGTCCGTCGCAGCGTCGTAGGGGACGTCGGCCGTCAGCTTGGCTGTCGGCGCCCACTCGATGATCTCACCGCCGCCGACGATGTATTGCAGATCGATGTATTCCCGATGAGTCTCCCACTGGAAAGCATCGCGGAAACCGGTGTCCAAGCGCATGGACTTGGCGAAGAGTTTGTCGCCTGCAAACTCGAATTTTTCACCAGGAGGAACCTCACGGGAGATCTTGAGCCATTCAAAGAGTGGTTGCGGGTCCACGCCGCGGAAGATCGAGGCGTACTGATGGAGATTGTCGTGTGTATCGAGGATCATAGGAAAGGTGAAAGTTGACTCGGGAGAATTACCGAGTAAAGACTTCAGAACTGGCGCTCCGGATCGTGCGGCAGCGCGCCTTGGAGGTTCTGCCAGTAACTAGATTTAGTGCGGGTGCGAAGTTGCAACCGATCACGCCCGAGCATTCGCGCGAGCAAGGCGAGAGGAGCGACAACCAGAAAGTAAGTCAGGCTGAGCGCGGCGTGGCCGATGATGGAACTAACCACGTAAACGAATCCCATCCACGCCCAGTAGGCAGGCAGGCCGATCTTGGTTCCCATGGCCCCGGTCACCAAGGCCAGAGCACCAAAACTCCACAGGAACTTGGCGAATCCCGATCCGCCGGCAAAGATGCCCCAATCGACGAAATAGAACAGAGATCCGACCAAGCCGAGCGCCGGACCGATGAGGAGCGCCCACTGGCGGAGTTCACCCGGTGAAGGGTGCCAGTTGATTTTTATCATGGAGGAAGACTGATGTGGATTCGTGTTAGAAACGAAACTTGGGTGGCTCCGCGAAAGAACTCTGGATCGATGTTCTCTTAGAAAAGCGTGTAGATGAACGGGGCAGCTTTCGTGCCGCCCAGAATAATGAGCAGTCCCACGAGCAAAAGAACGACGATAATCGGTGCGATGAAATAGGCTTTGTTCGACACGATGAAGTCGAACAACTCGGCGAGGAAGGAGCGGCGGCGGGACATAATAAGTGATGTTAGAGTGCTTCCGGCTCAATCTGCCTTGAATTGTTGCTTGTATTCCGCGGCGCCGGCCATCGCAGGCTGGGCTCCTTTTCGCAGGAGACAATTTTCCACGACCAAGACATCCATGTCGGTGAACATGAAGCTGCGATAGGCATCCGCCGGCGTGTGCACGATGGGCTCGCCGCGGATGTTGAAACTCGTATTGACCAGGACAGGACAACCGGTTTTCTGCCCGAAGGCGCGCAAGATACGGTGAAAGCGAGGCGACCTCTCCTCGCTCACTGTCTGGACGCGAGCTGAGTAATCGACATGTGTCACAGCAGGCAGGCCGCTGCGCTGCGCTTTCAGCTTTTCCACGCCGGATAGAGCTTCTTCCGCCGGGGTCAACCGGCGCCGCCGCTCATCGCGCACCGGGGCCACGATCAGCATATACGGGCTTTCCACATCCAAATCGAAATATTCCGACTGCCTCCCATCCATCACGGAGGGCGCGAACGGGCGGAATGACTCGCGGAACTTGATGGCCACGTTCATGCGTGTCTGCATGTCCCGCCGGCGCGGATCGCCCAAGATGGACCGGTGCCCCAGCGCGCGCGGACCGAACTCAGCCCGTCCGGCAAAATGGCCAACCACCTTCCCGCTCGCCAACTCATCAGCCACCGCGTCGGCAAGTTCGTCCTCCGATGAAAATGATTCGTAGACGGCCCCGCTGGCATCCAATTGGCGCTGACTTTCCCGCGCGGTAAACTCCGGCCCGAGGTAAGAGCCCTTCTGCCCGTCGGCCGGGTTGGGTTTGCGAGGCTGGTCCATTTGCTGATACCAGCACCAAAGTGCCGCTCCCAAGGCTCCGCCAGCATCGCCTGCAGCAGGCTGAATCCACAGGTGCTTGAAGGAACTCTCCCTCAGCAAGCGCCCGTTGCCCACGCAGTTGAGCGCAACCCCGCCGGCCAGGCAAAGGTTCTCCATGCCTGTTTCGCGATGGACGTGTTCCGCCATCTTGAGCATGACCTGCTCGGTAACAAGTTGGATGCTGGCCGCGAGGTCCATGTCACGCTGCGTCAACGGGCCGTCAGTTTTCCTCGGAGGTCCACCCAGGAGGCGGTCGAAGCGCTTGTTCGTCATGGTCAGCCCCTGACAGTAGTTGAAATACTGCAGATCCAGGCGGAAAGATCCGTCCTCGCGCACATCAATGAGGTGCTCCCGGATGAGGTCGGCGAAGCGCGGTTCTCCGTAGGGAGCAAGCCCCATGAGCTTGTATTCGCCCGAATTGACGCGGAACCCACAGTAGTAGGTGAAAGCGCTGTAAAGCAGTCCAAGCGAGTGAGGGAAACGAATCTCGCCCCGGAGTTCGACCCGGTTGCCCCGGCCGACACCCCAACTGCTGGTGGTCCACTCGCCCACCCCGTCGAGCGTGATGATGGCGGCATCATCAAAGGGGCTCGGAAAAAATGCACTGGCCGCATGAGCCTCGTGGTGCGTGGTGAAATAAATCGGCCCGCTGTAGTCACCGCCCAGTCCCTTGTCGATTTCCCGAGGCAGGTGCAATTTTTGCTGCAGCCACTGGGGCATGGCGCGGAAGAAGGAGAAGAGCCCGCGCGGAGCATAGGCGAGGTAGGTCTCAAGGAGACGCTCGAATTTGAGCAGCGGCTTTTCATAAAAGACAACAGCGTCGAGCTCCGACGGCTTGATGCCAGCTTCTTCCAGGCAGTAACGAACGGCATTCTCGGGAAAGCGCTCGTCATGCTTGATCCGCGTGAACCTCTCCTCCTGCGCCGCGGCGATGATCTCGCCGTCACAAACAAGAGCTGCTGCGCTATCATGGTAAAAAGCCGAAATGCCCAGAATATTCATCAGGAGCACGGAACCCGGACTTAACTGCCACCGACACCCAGGCCTATTCAGCGAGACGCCGCAGGTAGTGGCCGTAGTTGGATTTGCCGAGGCTCTCCGCGCGGACCTTAATTTTCGCTTTAGTCAGCCAGCCTTGCTGGAGCGCTATCTCCTCCAGGCAGGCGATCATCAGGCCCTGGCGTGACTGGATGGCGTGAACAAAGGATGCGGCGTCGAGCAGGGACTCAGCAGTGCCAGTGTCGAGCCAAGCGGTGCCTCGGCCGAATTTCTCCGCCCGCAGGATCCCCTCGGAAAGATAGCAGCGTGCCAGATCAAGGATCTCGGTTTCTCCGCGAGCTGAGGGCTTGAGCGAGGCAGCAAGCTGCGGGCCGCGTTCGTCGAAAAAATAAATGCCGGGCACAGCGTAGCCGGAGCGCGGCTGCGGGGGCTTTTCCTCCAGTGAGAGAACATTTCCTTGCCCGTCCAGCTCGATCACGCCGTAGGCGCGCACGTCCGAAACATGGTAGGCGAAAAGCGTGGCGCCGGATGACGCGGCAGCCGACTGGATGACTTCGCTCAAGCGCGCGCCGTAGAACAGATTGTCGCCGAGCACCAGGCAGGACGGGGCACCGGCCAGAAATTCTTTCGCGATGGTGAATGCCTGCGGCAGGCCCTCCGGTCGGGCTTGCTCGGCGTAGCTGAACTGCACACCGAATGCCGAGCCGTCGCCCAGCAACTCCTGGAAACGCGGCAGATCGCGTGGCGTCGAGATGACCAGAATCTCCCGCATCCCTCCGAGCATCAACACGGACAGCGGATAGTAGATCATCGGCTTGTCGAAAACAGGAAGCAATTGCTTCGAGATCGACGAAGTACACGGATGCAGCCGAGTGCCGCTGCCGCC
>JBAXCT010000181.1:0-4995 GCA_037141375.1 Chthoniobacterales bacterium
GTTGGGGCGTGAGCACGCGGCTGATCGGAACGCTCATCATGGCCCACGCGGACGATGACGGATTGGTTGTTCCTCCGCGTGTGGCGCCCGCCCAAATCGTCATTCTGCCCGTGCTGTCGAAGGAGGAATCGCGCGCGGCCGTACTGGTGGGCGCCGAAAATCTGGCCAGCGAACTGCGCCGGCAAACCGTTTTCGGGGAAGCAATCCGCGTCGAGATCGACCGGCGCGACGCCGGCGGAGGGGTCAAAAATTGGGAATGGATCAAAAAAGGCGTGCCGCTGCGCGTGGAAATCGGTCCGCGTGATCTCGAGAAGGGTTCCGTGGCCGTCAGCCGCCGCGACCGTGCGCACAAAGACAAGGAATTTCCGGCCATGGCCGACTTTGTAACCGCCGCCGGGAAACTTCTCGAGTCGATCCAATCGGGATTGCTCGAGCGGGCGGAAAAATTCCGCGACGAACATACCAAGATCATCGACTCCGCCGCGGAGTTCCGCGCTTTCTTCACGCCGCAAAATCCTGCGCAACCGGAAATCCATGGCGGCTTCGCTTTGGCCCATTGGGACGGGACGCGCGAGACGGAAGAAAAAATCAAAGATGAGTTGAAGGTGACCATCCGCTGCATCCCCAAACTGGAGAATCCTGAGCCGGGCGTGTGCCCTTTCAGCGGCAAGCCCAGCAAGCAGCGCGTGATCTTCGCCAAGTCCTACTGATGCGACCCTTTCTCGGTGGCCTCGCGGCCTTACTGGCTATCGTGTGCTCTGTGGAAGCCCAGCTGCCGTGGCAGTTGCTCAACTTTCTTCCGCCCGCCGGGCGCATCCCGCCCTCGCTGGTTACAGAGTGCTCGGGCTTGGTGCAAAGTTTGCGCTACCCCGGTGTCTACTGGGCGCTCGGAGATTCGGGCAGCAGCGCCTCGGTGGCACCGGTCCTCGCAGATGGTCGTCTGGCTCCCGGATGGTCCGGTCGCGTGAAGATCGAGGGTACGAAAAATTATGACTGGGAGGACATCGCGCTCGACGGCAAGGGCAACCTCATCATTGCCGATGTGGGCAACAATCTGGGGCAGCGAGGGCAAATCATGCTGCACTTTGTCCCCGAGCCGAAACCGGGAAGCATCGCCATACGTCCGACACGGACTTTACAAGTCTACTACGAGGACCAGAAAGAAATCACCTCCGACTATGATTGCGAGGCGGTGTTCTATATCGATGACCGGATATTTTTTCTGACCAAACACCACAACAACCGGTTCACGATGCTCTATCGTCTGGATGGCGAGTCGACCCGCAGATCGAACCCCCTGCGACGGGTGGGCTCTTTTGATATTGGCGGCATGGTGACTGCCGCCGATGCCTCGCCGGATGGGAAATTGGTCGCTGTCCTCACCTACACGGCTGTCTGGATTTTCGATTACGACGCGAGGGCGGGAACCATTTTCGGCCGATCCGCCCGCCGCTTGCCGATTTTTGCCTGGCAGGCCGAGGCGTTGGCTTTCGACGGCAACAACTCGTTGGTCCTTGCCAACGAGTCCGGCCAGATGTTCCGCGTCGCGGTCTCGGATTTTCAGATCGTCAAATAAGCGCTCTCCCGCGTTGCCGAGGGTTGTCTGCTTGTGCATAAAGGGATCCTATGACGGATCCGCGTTACGATAAATTGGCCGATGTTTTGGTGGGGTATTCGACGGCTGTTAAACCCGGGGAAAAAGTGCTCATCGAAGTGTCAGACATTCCGGACGCCATGGCCATCGCCCTCATCCGGGCGGTCCGCCGCGCCAAGGCCATCCCCTTTGCCCAGCTTCAGCGTACGCGCGTATCCCGCGAAATCGCCCTTCAAGCCTCCCGGGAGCAGGTCGCGCTAACCGCTGAATTGGAGTTGAGCCGCATGAAAAAAATGGATGCCTACATCGCCATCCGAGGCAGTGAAAACTCGACCGAGCTGAGCGATATTGCTCCCGAGAAAATGAAAATGATCGCCCATGCCATGCGGCCGGTCATGAACCACCGCATCAACAAGACCCGCTGGGTGGTGCTGCGGTGGCCTTCGCCGTCCATGGCCCAGCTGGCCCAGATGAGCACGGAGGCCTTCGAGGATTATTTTTTCCGCGTCTGCACCGTGGACTACAGCAAGCTGCGCAAGGGGATGACCGCTCTCAAGAATCTCATGGACTCGACCGACCGCGTCCATATCAAGGGCCCCGGCACCGATCTCCGCTTCAGCATCAAGGGCATTGGCTCCGTCATCTGCAGCGGTGACCGCAACATTCCGGACGGCGAGGTATTCACGGCGCCGGTCAAACGCAGCGTCGAAGGAGTTCTCACCTTCAATGTACCGAGCATTTATCATGGGACTGTCTTTGAGGACGTGCGCTTGGAATTCAAGGCGGGCCGCATCGTCGAGGCTTCCGCCGGCCGCAACACGGCGAAGTTGGATGCGGTCCTCGATGCCGACGCAGGCGCTCGCTTCATCGGCGAGTTTTCGCTTGGGTTCAATCCTCTTATTCTCCATCCGATCCGCGATATCCTATTTGACGAAAAGATCGCCGGCTCATTCCATTTTACCCCCGGTCAAGCTTACGAGATCGGTGGCAATGGCAACCGCAGCCAGATCCACTGGGACATGGTTTGCATCCAGCGCAGCGATTACGGGGGCGGCGAGGTCTGGCTCGATGGCAAACTGATCCGGCGCGATGGGCTTTTCACGCTGCCCGAACTCAAATCGCTCAATCCTGATCGCGCGGCTTAGCTTCCCTGCCAATTTCCTCAAGCCGCAGTGGCAGCAGGATTCACAGCTTTTCGGTAAGAGGAGAGCAACTGCGACATCTTGATGTCCACCGTCAGTTCCTGCTCGGCGAATTTGCGGGCTTCGGCCGCGAGGCGGCTGGCCAATGCGGGATCAGCCGTGATTTTAAGCATGGCCTCCGTGAGTTTCGCGGCTTCCGATGGCGGGATGAGTAGTCCATTTTTTCCATCGCTTACCAGTTCAGGTATGCCGCCTACGTTTGAAGCGATGACCGGCTTGGCTGTGGCGAAGGCCTGCGGAATAACCATAGTCTGCGCCTCTTTTTTCGACGGCACGACCAGACAGTCCAAAGCCCGCATGATGTGCGGGATATCATGGCGAAGTCCGGTCAGAATGACGGGCGATGGACTCAAGTCGGCAAAATCGCTCCGGAGAGTCTCGCGGATCATGAGTTCCGTCTGGTTGTTGTCAGACCTGCTACCTCCGACCAGGGCGAATCGCGCCTCGGGCCTGTGGCGCAGTACTTCCCTGGCTGCCCGCAGGAATGTGGCATGTCCCTTTCCGTCGCGCAGCATGGCGACCATGCCGAAGAGCGGTGCTCCCGCGGGAATGCCAAACTCTTTGCGGAACGAGGAACCATCGCCTGGACAAAACTCCTTCGGATCGACGCACTCACCGATCACATCGATCTTTTCCGGTGCCACTCCGATCGCATCGCGCATGGTATTCGAGATAAATTCGGCCGAGGCGATCAGCCGCCGGCAGCCGTGCCGGTATATCAAGCGTCGTCCGCGCGGCATTCTCACCGGAAGGGTGGTGTGTCTCGAGCGGACGACCGGAACGCCAGCCTGATGAAACCATAACGAAAACCACGCGTCCTTCGAGCTGCGCGCATGGATGAGATCTGGCCGTTCTCGGCGCACGAGCGAAGCGAGTGCTTGCCAGCCCGCGATGTCAAAATTCGTCCGGAAAGAAACGGCGCGGACCTCGATGCCTGCTGCTGCGGCGCGGCTGGCGATGGCGGCACTCTGGTTGCAACCGAGCAGAACCTTGTGTCCTTTTCCTCGGAGCCACACGGACTCGCGCAACAACCGGTCTTCCTGACCTCCCCAGTTATTGCTGCTTTCCAACTGGAGAATCTTCAGCGATTTTTCCTTGTCCACTTTTGCTTGCATGGCTGGCGGAGGCCACGAAACGATAGCAATTCGCCTCCGGCATGAAGAGCAATATTTACTACGCCGAACTTTCGCCCTTCCGCGATCTTTTCCGATCAGGTTTGCCTTTGCTTTGCTACCACAAGATCGGGCGCAAGCCGCTGGGTGTAAAGATGCGCGGCATCTACCTCTCGCGTCGGCTCTTTGCTCGGCAGATGCGCGAGATGAAGGCCGCAGGTTACCATAGCATCCCGATGGATGATTACCTTGGATTCGCGAACGAGGGGCACGCGGTGGCGCTGACCTTCGATGACGGTAGTCGCACGGTGATGGACAACGCGATGCAGTCCATGGCTTCAGCCGGTTTCCGCGCCATAAACTATCTCGTCTCCGACCTGATCGGCGGCGTCAATCAATGGGATGTGGTCAGGGGGGAGGTCCCGGATCCATTGATGGACGAAGTGCAGGTGCGTGATTGGATGGCGGCGGGCCATACCATTGGCGCGCACACACGCACACACCCCAGGTTGTCGCGCATCCCGCTGGCGCAGGCCCGAGAGGAAATCTTCGGGAGCAAGATAAGTCTGGAGGACCGCTTCGGCGTGCCGATTCGGCACTTCTGCTATCCCTACGGAGACTACTCCCCGCAGGTGCGCGACCTCGTCGAGGAGGCCGGGTTCGCCACCGCGGTCACCATTGATCCCGGTGTCTATCGTCCAACTGTCGACCCTATGCTCATTCCCCGCATCTGTGCGCGCGCTCACAGTCTGAACTTCCGCAATGTTTTCAAGCGGTTGGCCGGGCGTCCTCTTGTCACGGTGGATCCCGGGCTTTGAGGTTGCGGTGGAATCAAGGGTTCCCTTCGTAGGTTGTCGCTTCTGCTTCAAAAAGAGCGCGCCAGTGGGCCAAACGCTCGGCGATGCGCTTCTCTTCTCCTCGATCCGATGGCTCGTAGAAAACGCGTCCCTCCGGCAAATAAACCTGCGGCACATAGGCATCGGGAAAATCGTGCGAGTATTTATACCAACGTCCCCTCGTAAATAGACTTCCCAATCTCAGAGTTTGTGCCGAGACTCTTGGGCATATGAGGACATTACCGCGACTG
>JBAXCT010000182.1:0-4973 GCA_037141375.1 Chthoniobacterales bacterium
GCATCCTACCGCATCATCGGCCAGCGCATGGCACGGCCCGACCTGCCGGCCAAGACCGACGGCAGCGCCAAATACGGCATTGATGCCGTCGTGCCCGGCATGGCTTTCGCCATCATCAAGCACGCGCCCACGATGGGAGGCACCTTGAAGAGCACGCCCAACGCGCCAGCGGGAGCCAGCGCCGTGGTTCCGCTCGACAATGCCTACGCGCTCGTCTCGTGGCTACCCGGCGCGAACACCTGGGCACTCATGGAGGCCGCCAAGCAAATCGGGGGCGACATCTGGACCACTCCGGCCAACGCCGCGCTGCTCGACAGCAATGTTTTCCAATCGCAAGCAATGCAGTTGCTCGGCCGGGGCACGCCCTTGATCGCCGAGCAAAAAGGCGATGTGAGCGCCGCCTTCACCAGTGCCAAGCGGGTGATGGAAATGACCTATACGCTGCCCTACCTGCCGCACGCCTGCATGGAGGTGCTGAACTGCACGGTTCGCATGACACCGGCCGTGCCACCATTCACGGCCTGCGAAATCTGGGCACCGACGCAAGCGCCAAACTCGGTATTGACCACCGCAGCCACCGTGACGGGCCTGCCCAAAACGGCGATCACTATTTATCCGATGTTGATGGGCGGCGGCCTCGGACGGAAATTCGAACAGGACTACATCACCCAAGCCATCCGCACCGCCATGGCCATCGGCCGACCGGTCAAACTCACCTGGCCGCGCGAGCAGGACATGGCGCGCGATCAATACCGGCCGATGGCCGTCACCCGCATCCGCGTGGCCCTCGATGCATCCAACAATATCAGCGGTTGGTCAAACCGCCATGTCTCGCCCTCCATCAGCGCACAGCGAAGGACCACACCGTTAACCGCGGCAGACAACAACGCCACGGAGGGCGCCACGTCTTTGCCCTACACCTTCCCCAGCCGGCTCGTCGACTACGTGCAGCATCCCTCGCCTATCCCCGTCGGCTATTGGAGATCGGTCGGATACGCGATCAACTGTTTTGCGGTGGAAAGCGCCTTGGACGAGGTGGCGCTTAGCCTCGGCATCGATCCACTCGCGCTGCGCCAGCAACTCCTCGCGAACAGCACCGACGCGCTGGCGCCCCGGACACTCGCCGCGCTCAATGCCGCAGCCGCGCTCTCTGGTTGGAGCACGACTCCACCAACGGGACGCGCGCGCGGCATCGCGGTCGGCATGGCGTTCAACACGATCGTTGCGCAAGTGGCCGAGATCTCCGCGCCAACCGCGGGCAATCTCATCGTCCACAAGGTGGCGTGCGTCGTGGACTGCGGTTCGGCGGTGAATCCGGACTCGGTCGAGGCGCAGATGCAGGGCGGCATCCTGCACGGACTGAGCGCCGCCAAATGGGGCGATCTCAAGTGGACAGCCGGCAAGGCCAGTGTGAGCAATTTCAACAAGTACCGCATGACGCGGATGAGCGAGGCGCCGGTGATCACGGTGCAGATCATCAACAGCGGTGCACCGATGAGCGGTTGCGGCGAACCCGGCGTCCCTCCGATCGCGCCCGCCGTGGCGAATGCTTACGCGAAGCTCACCGGCACCCGCCTGCGCAATATGCCCTTCTTTCCCGGCGCGACGATGAGCGGTTGACCACGGCGATGAAAACAATCCAAGCCATCACGGAACTCGCAGCCAGCGCTCCCGCCGGCGAGGTGCTGGCGATGGCCACGGTGATGAAAGTGCGCGGTTCAGCCTACCGGCGTCCGGGCGCACGCATGCTGATGACAGCAGACGGCCGCACCGCCGGGATGATCAGCGGCGGATGCCTGGAGAACGATACGCGCCTGCGGGGCCGCGAGGTTATGGCCACCGGCCGGCCGGTCCTCGTGACCTACGACTCCACCGCGCCGGAGGATATCGTCTTCGGCCTCGGCCTCGGCTGCCAAGGCATCGTGCAGGTGCTCATCGAACCGGTCACCGCCGGGGATGAGTCCAGCGTGCTAGCCTTTCTGTCCGCATGCGTCGCACGGCGGCAAGCCGGTCGCCTCGCCACGATCTTCCAACCCGAGGGACCGCATCTCGGATCCCGCGTGCTCCGCTGGCCCGACGGCCGCGTGACTTATTCGGAGATGCCCAGCGAAATAGCGCCGCCATTGTTGCGGGCTCTGCAGGAAAATACCGCGTGCCGCCATCTGGTTTGCCCGATCGAACTCCCAACAGGAAACAAAGCTGAAATCCTCGTCGAAACAGTCGCTCCACCCGTGCCACTGATGGTCTTCGGCGCAGGCGATGACGCAATCCCGCTGGCCGATCTGGCGCGACTGGTGGGTTGGCATGTGAGCGTGATCGACGCCCGCGCCGAATACGCCAAAGCGGAACGTTTTCCCTCGGCCCACGCCGTTCATTGCCTGCATCCCGAGGATCTCAGCTCGAGCTCCCCCGTCCTGCTGGCCCCCGAAACGATGGCGATGATCATGACCCACCGTTTCGCGCAGGACAAAGAGTTGCTGCGTGCACTCCTGCCTCGCGGATTGCGCTACGTCGGGATTCTCGGACCGAAGTCGAGAACGCAGCGCCTGCTCGATGAACTCACTGACGAGGGCGCGGCTTTTTCCGGCAAGCATCTTGCCCGCTTGCACAGTCCGGCCGGACTCGACATCGGGGCGGAAACCCCGGAGGAAATCGCCCTGTCGATTCTGAGCGAAATGCAGGCTGTCTTGGGCCAGAGACGCGGCGGTGCGCTGCGCGAGCGCACTTCGCCGATCCACGAGGCGGCGACGGAAATTCTCGCCTCCGCATGAAAACCGGAATCGTCATCCTCGCAGCTGGTGCATCGACCCGCATGGGCCAGCCCAAACAACTCCTCCCCTATCAGGGATCCACTCTGCTGCGCAAAACCGTGGCGACCGCTTCCTCACTCGGCGGGCCTGTTGTTGTTGTGCTCGGTGCCAACGCCGGGGAGGTTCGCGGGCAACTCGATGATCCACGCGTCTTGACCGCGGAAAATCCCTGCTGGTCCGAAGGCATGGGCGGGTCGGTGCGCACCGGCTTGGGAGTCCTGCTGGCTGCGCATCCCGAAGTGGCCGCCGTCATTTTCATGGTCTGCGACCAGCCCCTCATCTCCCCAGCTGTGCTGCAAGATCTCATCGACGAGCACAGCCGTACGGGTCGCGATATCGTCGCGGCGCAATACAGCAACGCCCTTGGCGTCCCGGCCCTGTTCTCGAGCGAACTTTTTCCCGAACTTCTGAGCTTGGAGGGATCGTGCGGCGCCCGGCAAATCATCGAGAAACATCGCGAGCGTGCTGCAGAAGTTTCCTTCCCCGAGGCCGCGATGGATATCGACACGCCCGGCGATTTTCTGACCCTCACCCAGCTGGCCATTCCCGTACCCGCATGAAACTCAAACTGCTCATTCTCTGTCTTCTGACCGCGGCGGCGGCACATGGGGCGACCCTCCAAGTGACCAGCACGGCGGACTCCGGGACCGGGTCTCTCCGCACGCAGGTTGCGGCGGCGGCAAGCGGCGACACCGTAAACATCACAGCCACCGGAACGATTGCTCTCACCACGGGTGAAATCGCCATCACCAACAAGCACCTGATCATCGTCGGTCCCGGCGCAGACAAGCTGACCATTACAACCGGCGCCACCACACGCGCCCTCAAGATCGTCACTGCCGAATGCGCAGTGAGTAGTATCGCCTTCGACAACTGCAACAGCCTTTCAGGGGACTTGGGCACGGGAGGCGCGATAGCTGTGGACAACTTCACCGTGAACGGATCCAGCTACGGGACGAATTACACCACAACCATCACCGACTGCTCCTTCACCCGAAACCAATCCGGCTGGGGTGGCGCGGTGGATATTTTCCAGGGCGGTCTGCTCATGAGCCGGTGCAGTTTCTCCAGCAACGCATGCACAGGGTTGTCTGACGTCGGCACGCTTGGCGGAGGGGGCGCTGTAAGCCTTGGACCGACTTTGCCGTCCTCGATCGTCAACTGCACGTTCTCGGGCAACAGCCAAAACGGGACCACAAACGGCCAGCCTGGGGGCGGTGCGATCTATGATTATGGGGTCGATGCCACCGACCCCAAAGTTGTCAGCGTCGAGCAATGCACCTTCTTTGCCAACTTGGACGCTGCTGCCGCAGCCGGGGCCATCAAGGGGAATTACAATACAAGCTACAAGACAAGGGCGGATTTGAAAAACTGCCTACTCGTCAATAATCAGGCGCCAACTGCAGTGCTGCGTAATTTTTCCGGGAACACGAACGGAATCCCTTCCACCGTCTATAGCTCGCTGGGCGGGAATGTCACCGACGAGTCGGCCACCAGCGGGCTATTCATGTCACCCAGCACAGACAAATTTGGCAATATCGCCGCCGCCAGTTCCCTCTCCACCACCCTCGCGCTGAACGGTGGCACAACCAAGACTCACTCCATCCTCCGTGGTTCCGTTGCCCAACATAGCGGCGTGTCTTCAACCACTGCAACCGACCAGCGAGGCGCGCCCCGACACGCGACTGCGGACGCCGGCGCGTTCGAACTCATCGAACCGGAGCTCAGGGTGACGATTGCCACCACGCCGCTGACCAGAGACACGACGTTTGACTTCGGTCCAACCCGGTTTGATCAGCCGGCTATGCGCACCATCACGGTGGCCAACACCCAGACAAGCACCTTCGTCAGCGGCCCTCTGATACTCGGCAACATGCAAGCATCGTCCGGTTATTCCATCTCCGGCTTTCCCACTACGACCATCGGCAACGGCCAGTCAGCCACGTTTGATGTCACCCTCTCGGCGGAGCCGGGCATTCTTCCCGGCTCGCTAACTTTTACCGCTAACGACACCTACGATCCGGCGCTCTTCGTTGCTGCCTCTGGTCTACCGAACAAACACCTTTTCAATTTCTCCGGCCTCGTCACGGACACCGTCAGTCACTGGAAGCAGCAGCACTTCGGTACCAATGCAGCCACCGCAGTGGCCAGCGACGAATCAAG